>NZ_JBHWDS010000004.1:0-51886 GCF_042734615.1 Kitasatospora sp. NPDC059646 | reverse complement strand
CGCGACCCCAAACCCGCCTCCAAAGCGGCGCTGGGTACCCAGAGTCGGGGGGGCGGCGCCCGGGCCCCCCCGGGGGCCCCCCCCTCGCCGTGTTGACGCGGGGTCAGGGTCAGTCCAGCAGGCCGAGGCGGCGGGCGGCCGCCTCCGGGTCGATCGGGACGACCTGCGGCTGGGGCGCGCCGGCCACCGCCCAGTCCGGGTCCTTGAGGCCGTTGCCGGTGACGGTGCAGACGATCCGCTGGCCGGGGTCGACCAGTCCGGCTTCGGCCTTGGCCAGCAGGCCGGCCACCGAGGCGGCCGAGGCGGGCTCCACGAAGACGCCCTCCTGCGCGGCCAACAGCCGGTAGGCGGAAAGGATCTGGCGGTCCGTCACCTTGTCGATGAGGCCGCCGGACTCGTCCCGGGCGGCCAGCGCGTAGTCCCAGGAGGCCGGGTTGCCGATCCGGATCGCGGTGGCGATGGTCTGCGGCTTGAGGACCGGGGCGCCGTCCACGATGGGTGCGGAGCCGGAGGCCTGGAAGCCCCACATCCGGGGGGTCCTGGAGGAGAGGCCGTCCGCCGCGTACTCGCGGTAGCCCTTCCAGTAGGCGGTGATGTTGCCCGCGTTGCCGACCGGGAGGACGTGGATGTCGGGGGCGTCTCCGAGCATGTCGACGATCTCGAAGGCGGCGGTCTTCTGGCCCTCGATGCGCACCGGGTTGACCGAGTTGACCAGGGCGACCGGGTACTTCTCGGACAGGTCGCGGGCGAGCGTCAGGCAGTCGTCGAAGTTGCCGTCGACCTGGAGGATCTTCGCGCCGTGCACCAGGGCCTGGCCCATCTTGCCGAGGGCGATCTTGCCCTGCGGGACGAGGACGGCCGAGACCATGCCGGCCCGCACCGCGTAGGCGGCGGCGGAGGCGGAGGTGTTGCCGGTGGAGGCGCAGATGACGGCCTGGGCGCCGTCCTCCTTGGCCTTGGAGATGGCCATGGTCATCCCGCGGTCCTTGAAGGAGCCGGTCGGGTTGGCGCCTTCGACCTTGAGGTAGACGTCGCAGCCGGTGCGCTCGGAGAGCACCTGGGCGGGGACGAGCGGCGTGCCGCCCTCCAGCAGGGTGACCACCGGCGTGGCGGCGGTGACCGGGAGGCGGTCGCGGTACTCCTCGATGAGGCCGCGCCACTGGTGGGTGTGGACGCCTCGGGCAGCGTTTCCGGCAAGGGCGTTCATGGTTTCCTACTCCCCTTCGACCCGCATGATGCTGGCCACGTCGCGCACGCTGTCCAGTGCGCGGAGCTTGTCGACCGTCGCCGAGAGGGCGGCGTCGGTGGCGCGGTGGGTGACCACGACGAGCGCGGCGTCGCCGTCGCGGCCCTGCTGGCGCACGGTGTCGATGGAGACGCCGTGCTCGGCGAAGACCGACGCGACCTGGGCGAGCACGCCGGCCCGGTCGTCCACGTCGAGGCTGACGTGGTAGCGGGTGACCACCTCGTCCATCGGCTTGGCGGGCAGCTGGGCGTAGACCGAGTCGCCGGGGCCGGTGGTGCCGTTGACCTTGTTGCGGCAGACCGCGACCAGGTCGCCGAGGACCGCGGAGGCGGTCGGCGAGCCGCCCGCGCCGGGGCCGTAGAACATCAGCCGGCCGGCCGCCTCGGCCTCCACGAACACCGCGTTGTAGGCCTCGCGGACGGAGGCCAGCGGGTGGCTGAGCGGGATCATCGCCGGGTGGACCCGGGCGGTGACCGAGGCGCCGTCGGCGGCGCGCTCGCAGATCGCCAGCAGCTTGACCACGCAGCCCATCTGCTTGGCGGAGGCGATGTCGGCGGCGGTGACCTCCGTGATGCCCTCGCGGTAGACGTCGGCGGCGGTCACCTTGGTGTGGAAGGCGATCCCGGCCAGGATGGCGGCCTTCGCGGCGGCGTCGAAGCCCTCCACGTCGGCGGTCGGGTCGGCCTCGGCGTAGCCCAGCGCGGTGGCCTCCTCCAGCGCCTCGGAGTAGCCGGCGCCGGTGGTGTCCATCTTGTCGAGGATGAAGTTGGTGGTGCCGTTGACGATGCCCAGCACCCGGTTCACCTTGTCGCCGGCCAGCGACTCGCGCAGCGGGCGCAGCAGCGGGATGGCTCCGGCCACGGCGGCCTCGTAGTAGAGGTCGGCGCCGGCCGCGGCGGCCGCGGCGTGCAGTTCGGCGCCGTCCTTGGCGAGCAGCGCCTTGTTGGCGGAGACCACCGAGGCGCCGCCCTCGAAGGCTTTCAGGATCAGCGATTTGGACGGCTCGATGCCGCCCACGACCTCAATCACCACGTCGATGTCGCCGCGGCCGACCAGGGCCTCGGCGTCGGTGGTGAGCAGGTGCTCGGGCACCCCGGGGCGGGGGCGCCCGGCCCGCCGGACCGCGATGCCCGCGAGCTCCACCGGGGCGCCGATGCGCGCGGCGAGGTCGTCGGCCGTCGTCGTCATGATGCGCGCCACCTCGGAGCCCACCACACCACAGCCCAGCAACGCCACCTTCAGCGGGCGCGTACGCATCATCCGACTCCGCTCTGCATTCTTCGGTCCCCGGCGGGGCGATTCGGTGTCCCCGGGGGCTTTCCTGTCCGTACCAGTCTCCGGGACTTTCCGCACGGATCTACGGCCGGTCCACGTTCTGAGACGAAAATTTCGTCAGCCGATATCGAGGCGCAGGAGATCCTGTTCCGTCTCGCGGCGGACGATGGCCCGGGCGGCACCGTCGGCGACGGCCAGCACGGGGGGCTTGAGGGCGTGGTTGTAGTTGCTCGCCATCGACCGGCAGTAGGCGCCGGTGGCGGGCACCGCGATCAGGTCGCCGGGGGCCAGGTCGGCGGGCAGGAAGGCGTCCCGGACCACGATGTCGCCGGACTCGCAGTGCTTGCCGACCACCCGGACCAGCATCGGCTCGGCCTCGCTGGTGCGGGAGACCAGCGCCACCGAGTACTCGGCGTCGTACAGCGCGGTGCGGATGTTGTCGGACATGCCGCCGTCCACGCTGACGTAGGTGCGCAGGCCCTCCAACTGCTTGACGGTGCCGACCTCGTACAGCGTGAACGCGGTCGGGCCGACGATCGCCCGGCCGGGCTCGACGGAGATCCGAGGGGCCGTCAACTGCGCCGCGGCGCACTCGCGTCGGACGATCTCGCCGAGCCGGGCGGCGATCTCGGCGGGTTCCCGCGGGTCGTCGTCGGGGGTGTAGGCGATGCCGAGGCCGCCGCCGAGGTCGATCTCCGGCAGTTCGATCCCGTGCTCGTCGCGGACCTCGGCGAGCAGGCCGACCACCCGGCGGGCGGCCACCTCGAAGCCGGCGAAGTCGAAGATCTGCGAGCCGATGTGCGAGTGGATGCCGCGCAGTTCGAGGCTCGGCTTGGCGAGCACCCGGCGGACCGCCTCGGCGGCCGCGCCCCCGTTCAGCGAGAGGCCGAACTTCTGGTCCTCGTGCGCGGTGGCGATGAACTCGTGGGTGTGCGCCTCGACGCCGACGGTGATCCGGATCAGCACCGGCTGGCGGACGCCCTGCGCCTCGGCGATCTCGGCGAGCCGCTCGATCTCCAGGTAGGAGTCGAGCACGATGTGCCCGACGCCGGCCTTCACGGCCTGCTCCAGCTCCTGCACCGACTTGTTGTTGCCGTGCAGCGCGATGCGCTCCCCCGGCATGCCGGCCGCCAGCGCCACGTGCAGCTCGCCGGAGGAGCACACGTCGACGTTGAGGCCCTCCTCGTGCAGCCAGCGGACCACGGCCTTGGACAGGAACGCCTTGCCGGCGTAGTACACGTCGGCGTCGTCGCCGAACGCGTCCCGCCAGGCCCGGGCGCGGGCCCGGAAGTCGGCCTCGTCCAGGACGTAGGCGGGGGTGCCGAACTCGGCGGCCAGGGTGCGGACGTCGATGCCGCCGACGGTGGCGACGCCGTCCGCGTTGCGGGCGACGGTGCGCGACCAGACCTTCGGGTCGAGGGCGTTCAGGTCGGCGGGCGGGGCCTGGTAGTGGCCCTCGGGCAGGACGTCGCCGTGCCGGGGTCCTGCGGGGTGGGCGGAGCGAGACATGTGCGTGGACTTCCTCGACCTATGGCAAGGGGCGGCGACCGGTCTCCGTCGACCGGTCGGCCGCCCCCGCATCGTGCTGCGCTTGGGGGTTGTGGTGCGTTACATCCGCTCGGGCGCCGAGACGCCCAGCAGGCCGAGCCCGTTGGCGAGCGTCGTTCGCGTGGCGTCGGCGAGCCAGAGGCGGGCGTGCGTGAGGTCGGTGACCTCCTCGTCGCCCTTCGGCAGGATCTGGCAGTTGTCGTAGAACCGGTGGTAGGCGCGGGCCAGCTGCTCCAGGTAGGTGGCGACGTGGTGCGGCTCGCGCAGCTCGCCGGCCTTGGCGAGCACGCGCGGGAACTCGCCGAGCTGGCCGAGCAGGTTGTTCTCCCACTCGGTGTCCAGCAGCTCCGGTTTGAAGTCCGCGCTGCGCTCGATGCCCTTCTCCGCCGCGTTGCGCGCCACGGAGCACATCCGGGCGTGCGCGTACTGCACGTAGAACACCGGGTTCTCGGCGGTCTGGCTGGTCACCACGTCGATGTCGATGGTGATGGTGGAGTCGGTGGACTGCCGGACCAGCATGTAGCGGGCGGCGTCCACGCCGATCCAGTCGATCACGTCGTCGATCGTGATGATGTTGCCGGCGCGCTTGGAGAGGCGGACCTCCTTGCCGTCGCGCAGCATCTTCACGAACTGGCCGATCATCACCTCGATGTTGCGGTCCATGTCGTCGCCGGCGCAGGCCGCGATGGCCTTGAGGCGGTTGACGTAGCCGTGGTGGTCGGCGCCGAGCATGTAGACCGAGACCTCCGCGCCGCGGTCCCGCTTGCTCAGGTAGTAGGCGGCGTCGGCGGCGAAGTAGGTGGTCTCGCCGTCGGCCTTGATCAGGACGCGGTCCTTGTCGTCGCCGAAGTCGGTGGTGCGCAGCCAGATCGCGCCGTCCCGGTCGAAGACGTGGCCCTGCTCGCGCAGCCGCTCGATGGCCTTCTCCACGGCGCCGGAGTCGTGCAGCGTCTGCTCGGAGAACCAGGTGTCGAAGTGCACCCCGAACTCGGCCATGGAGCGCTGGATCTCGGCGACCATCAGCTTCAGGCCCTCGGTGCGGAAGGCCTGCAGCTGCTCGTCCTCGGGCAGGTCCAGGATGCCGGGCACGCCGTCGGTGACGGCCTTGGCGATGTCGGTGATGTACTCGCCGACGTAGCCGTCCTCGGGCGCGGGCTGCCCGTTGGCGGCGGCCTTCAGCGACTTGGCGAACTTGGTGATCTGCACGCCGGCGTCGTTGAGGTAGTACTCGGTGGACACCTCGGCGCCGGACGCCTTGAGGACGCGCGCCAGCGAGTCGCCGACGGCGGCCCAGCGGACGCCGCCGATGTGGATCGGGCCGGTCGGGTTCGCCGAGACGAACTCCAGGTTGATCTTCAGGCCCTTGAGCGCCTCGTTGCGGCCGTACGCCTCGCCGGCCTCGACGATGGTGCGCGCCAGCTCGCCCTGGGTGGCGGCGTCCAGCGTGATGTTCAGGAAGCCCGGACCGGCGATGTCGACCTTGGCGACGCCGGTGATCTCTCGGAGGCGGGCGGAGAGGATCTCCGCGACGGCTCGCGGCGGCTTGCCGGCCGGCTTCGCGAGCTGGAGGGCCACGTTGGTGGCGTAGTCGCCGTGGTCCCTGTTCTTGGGCCGCTCGACCGTCACGTGCGCGGGCACGTCGACGGTCAGCTCGCCGGCCTGGACGGCGGCGCTGACGGCGGCCTGGACTGCCTGGGAGAGTTCTGCGGGTGTCACGGGCCCAAGCCTAGGCGAGACGGGGTGGTCGACCGCCACTCGGTTTGCGCAACGGGGCGCGCGTCGTGCCGCCGGCTGTGCTTCGTCTCGTCGGACCGCGCCGCAGACGGGCACATCTCAGGGGCGTGCCTCGTCCGGCGGAACAAGTTCCTGCGACTGTTCGCTCAGGGCGAAATCCCGCGGGTTCCGGGCGGCCTGGCCCGCCGAACTGCCGAAGTCGTACGCGAAGCGGCGCCCGGCCCCCGCCGCGGCCGGCCGGTCCATCGCCCGCAGCCGGCGCACCAGCTCCACCAGGTCGGCCGGGTCGAACGGCTTCGCCAGGTAGCCGTCCACGCCCACCGACTCGCCGCGCTCCAGGTCCGCCGGGGTGCAGGCGCTGACGATCGCGATCGGCAGGTGCGCGGTCTGCCACGCGGCGCGCAGCCGGGCCGCCGTCCGCAGGCCGTCCAGCCGGGGCATCATCACGTCCAGCGTCACCACGTCCGGCGCGACCCGGCGGACCACCTCCAGGCACTCGGCACCGTCGGCGGCGGTCACCACCTCGAAGCCCTCCAGCTCCAGGTTGACCTTGATCAGTCGGCGGATCACCTCGCTGTCGTCCACCACGAGGACCCGCCCCGACGTCGCCGCCACCTCACCGAGGGTAGCCGCGGTCCGCCCTCCCCGTCCGGCCTTTCCGCTACTTGCCGGTTGCCCTGACGGCCCGTCGGACACCCCCGCCGGAAACCCGTGCACGGAGCACGGAGTTTCCCTGGTAGTGTTTTCCCCGCAAGGCCGGGTGGTCGCAGGACCAGCCAGGGCCCCCGTAGCTCAGGGGATAGAGCACCGCCCTCCGGAGGCGGGTGCGTAGGTTCGAATCCTACCGGGGGCACTTCGCAGCAAGTGCGTGAACAAGGCTCAAGTCCAGGGGACTTGGGCCTTCTTCGTGTTCCGGGATGTGGCAGGGTGCAGACCGTGATGATCTCTCCCGAGCAGGTGCGGCTCGTCTCCGGGGCGTCCGCGCCGATCCTGCTGCTGACCGGCGCCCCGGTGCACCCCGCGCTGCCCGCGCTCCGACTGCGGGACGGCGCGGCGCCCGCGCTGGACGGCTGGTCGGTGCTGGCCCGGCTGACGCTCTGCGTGCTGGACGGGCCCGGGGACGCGGGCTGCCTCTTCCCGACCCTGGGCGGCGCGGCCGGCCCGGAGCAGGTGTCCCGCTGGTGCGCCGAGGTCGAACGGGCCGGCGGGGCCCTGGTGGTGTCGCTGCCGGACGGGACCGACCCGGACGGGCCGTTCGACTGGCCGGCGCTGTTGGACGGCCGTTCGCACGGCGGCTTCGCCCGCGCGGCGGCCTGACGGCGCCTCAGCGCGGCGGGTGCCGGCGGTGGTCGCCGCGCAGCACGAGGGCCGGGGTGGCGGGGTCGTAGGCGCCGCACGCGGTGGTCGACCAGGGCGACCACTGGCGGGGCACGGCGAAGTACGGCACCAGCACGGGGCCCTTGCGGCCGGGCGCGGCCTTGGCGGGGAGCAGGGCGGGCAGCACGTCGGGGGTCTGGCCGGCCAGGATCGCGGTGCGGCAGGAGCGGCAGGCGGGCCGGCGGTCGGCGGCGGCCTCGCGCGCGGTGTTCCTGGGCCGCTGGCGGGACCTGCGGTTCCCGGGCGGCTCGGCGGCGCTCTCGGCGGGGCCGTGCAGCGGGTTCCAGTAGCAGCGGACGGCGAGCGGGCCGGGCCGCCCGCCGGCGTGCAGCAGGTGGGCGGCGGCGAGCCGTTCGACGGCCTGTTCGGCGAGGACGACGGCGGCGGCCAGGTCGGGCAGGTCGGTGTCCTCGTGGTGGGCGCGGTCGAGCAGCCGGCCCGCGGCCTCGTACGCCTCCAGCGCCCACTGGTAGGCCCGGCGGGCGGCGGACTCCTCGGTGGGGAGCCGGAGTTCGGCGGCCCGGAAGACCTCGCCGGCGGCGGTGACCCGCTCGGCGGCGAGCTCCCGCAGCCGGTCCCGGAGGGCCTGCCACTCGCCGAGGACGAGCGCCCGGTGCGCGCGGAGCTCCCGGCGGCTCGGGTGGTGCTCGGGTGCCGGGGCGGGCACCTGGGCCTTGAGGAACCACCAGCGGCGGAACACCGCGCCTCCCGTTCGTGTGGGTCGTCGCCCCATTGTGGGTGACGCGGGGGCGGCGCGGGAGGGGGTGCGGCGGCGGCTCAGCCCGCGCGGGCGATCAGGTCGGCGACGGTGTGGTCGAAGTAGGCGCTGTAGGAGGTGTCGTCGGTGTCGCCGCCCTGCTGGTATCCGCCGATGACGCCGACCACCTGCCCGGTGGCGGCGTCGATGAACGGGCCGCCGCTGGTGCCGCCGGGGAACGACGGGCAGTCGATCTGGCGCTGGTAGGTGTCCTCGCGGCCGGTGACGTTGGTGCACACGACGGGCGTCTCGGAGCCCGCCGGGTACCCGTACAGCCGGCTCTGGACCGTCCAGGCGGCGCCCACGGCGATCGGGTTGCCGCCGACGGCGTCCTCGATCCGGACGCCGTCGCGGGGGGCGACGGCGAGCACCGCGAAGTCCTCGTCGGGGTCGTCGCCGTTCCGCCAGCCGTCCGCGGTGTACACCTTGGTGACCTGCCAACTGCCGTACGGCGCCTGGCCGTCGCGGTAGCCGGGGACGAAGGTGACGTCGCCGACCCCGGACAGGCAGTGCGCGGCGGTGAGGATCAGGTTCCGTCCGGGGCTGTCGATGACGCTGGCGGTGCAGAAGTGGTCGCCGGGGCCGACGTTGCCGTCGAACAGCGCGCCGACGCGGGCCGATTCGGCGTTGACCGGGGCGGCGGCGGTGCTGCCGAGCCGGACGTCCGGCGGGGCGGTGGGCGGGATCTGCCGGGTGGCGCCGGCGGCCGGACCGGTCGACGGGGCGGCGTTCAGCGCGCCGGGCGGCTCGCCCGCGCCGCCTGCGGTGTCCGGGCCGGCGGCGGGGCTCGCGACGGCGGCGGGGCTCGCCGGCCGGACCGGGGCCGCGCCGGCCGCCGCCACGGCGTCGGTGCTGGGCCGCTGCTGCGGGTCGCGCAGGTGGAGGCTCAGCACGCCGGCGGCGGCTATCGCGCCGACCACGCCGACGGCGAGCACCGAGGTGAGTGCGACCGGCCGCAGCGAGCGGCGCTCGCGCTGCCTGGTGTGCCGTCCCATGCTGTCCCGTTCCTGCCGACCGGTGGTGGTACCGGTGTCCCCGTCCGTGCACGTGGTCACCGGATGACCCGAGCTGTCTCGAATATGCGCTGCCGACCTGGAAATGCGGTGATTCCCACCTGGGAGGCGGGTGAGATTTCCGGCGGCGGACAGCAGGGTCTCACGACCGGGCCCGGGTGCGGCGGCGGCGACGCCTGACGGCGGGTCAGGCGACGGCGCGGGCCTCGGCCTGCGCCGTCTCGCCCTCGGCCTCGCCCGGGGCGGGCCGGTGGTCGATCATCAGGAACGCGACCACCGCGGCGAGCAGCAGGATGCCCATCGCGACGACGGTGGCGACCGCGTAGCCGTGCACCGCGCCCTGCGCCTGGACCAGGGGATCGGCCGGGTTGCGGGTGAGCAGGTAGCTGGCGGTGGCGCTGGCCGCGATGGTGTTCAGCAGCGCGGTGCCGATCGAACCGCCCACCTGCTGGGCGCTGTTGATGATGGCGGAGGCGGCGCCGGTCTCCTCCGGGGCGACGCCGAGCGTGGCCAGGCTGATCGCCGGCATGAACACCAGCCCGAGGCCGATGCCGAGCAGCATCTCGGCGGGCAGCACCAGGCCGACGTACGAGCTGTCCACCTGCAGCTGGGTGAGCCAGGCCATGCCGCCCGCGCCGATCAGCAGGCCGGGGACCATCAGCGCGCGGGTCGGGATGCGGGTCATCAGCCGGGAGCCGATCCCGGCCGAACTGACGATGATCGCGCCGGTCATCGGCAGGAACGAGACGCCGGCCCGGATCGGCGAGTAGCCCTTGATGACCTGCAGGTAGTACGTCAGGAACAGGAACAGGCCGTACATGGCGATCACGGCGAGGCCGACCGAGAGCGCGCCGCCGGCCCGGTTGCGGTCGCGGACCAGGTGCATCGGCAGCAGGGCGTGCGGGGTGCGCCGCTCGACGAGGGCGAACACCACCAGCAGGGCGGCGCCGACGCTCAGCGCGGTGAGCACCAGCCAGTCGCCCCAGCCTCGGTCGACGGCCTCGGAGGTGCCGTAGACGATCGCCAGCAGGCCGCCGCAGCCGAAGAACGCTCCGGGCAGGTCGAGCCGGACCCGGTGCGAGCGGTCGATGTGGTCGCGGCGCAGCAGGTAGTAGGCGCCGATCGCGGTGGCGGCGGCGATCGGGCCGTTGACGTACAGGCACCAGCGCCAGCTCAGGTACTCGGTGAGCAGGCCGCCGGTGATCAGGCCGATCGCCGCGCCGCCGCCGGCCAGCGCGCCGAACACGCCGAACGCGGTGGCCCGTTCGCGCGGGTCGCGGAAGGTGATCGACAGCAGCGACAGCGCGGACGGGGCGAGCAGCGCGCCGAACGCGCCCTGCAGCGCGCGGGCGGCGAACAGCATGCCGCCGGTGGTGGCGAAGCCGCCGAGGCAGGAGGCCAGCGCGAAGCCGAGCAGGCCGACGATGAAGGTGCGCTTGCGTCCGAAGAGGTCGCCGATCCGGCCGCCGAGCAGCAGCAGTCCGCCGAAGGCCAGCGTGTAGGCGGTGATCACCCACTGCCGGTTGGCGTTGGAGATGCCCAGGTCGTGCTGGGCGGACGGGAGGGCGATGTTCACGATCGTCGCGTCCAGGACGATCATCAGTTGGGCGATGGCGATGACCGCCAGGGCCCACCAGCGGCGCGGATCCGCCGTCTGGGTGTCGGGGGCGTGCTGGGAGGTCACCGGAGGACCGCCTTCCGCCGAATCGGGAATGGGCCTGGCGCGCTCACGGCGCTCTCTCCAGCCAAACGCCCGATCGGGGGACCGGCAAGGCGGCTCGGGTGTTTTTGTCACCATTTGGGACGAGGGGCCCGGGTGCCCGGCCGCTCGGCCACCCGGGACACTCCTCCGGTTACAGCGCGCTCAGCTCCCGCACCAGGTCGTCCAGGCCCAGCGAGCCCTGCGACAGCGCGGCCATGTGCCACGCCTTCAGGTCGAACTCCTCGCCGCGCGCCTCGGCCGCCGCCCGGGCCGCGGCCCGGCCGCTCAGCCAGGCGCGCTCGCCGAGCTTGTAGCCGATCGCCTGGCCGGGCAGTCCCAGGTAGCGGACCAGCTCGGAGTCCAGGAACTCGGCGGACAGGCCGCAGTACTCGCCGAAGAACGCTCGGGCGCGCTCCGGCAGCATCCGCTCGCCGGGGGCGAACGGCGAGTCCGCCGGGAAGTCCAGCTCGGCGTGCATGCCGATGTCGACGATCACCCGCAGCGCCCGCATCATCTGCGCGTTCAGGTAGCCGAGGCGGTGGCCGGGGTCGGTGAGGTGGCCGAGCTCGTCCATCAGGCGCTCCGCGTACAGCGCCCAGCCCTCCATGTTGGCGCTGACGCCGCCGAGGGTGACCTGGTAGGTGGACAGCCGGTCCGCCATGTACGTCCACTGCGCGAGCTGCAGGTGGTGGCCGGGGACGCCCTCGTGGTACCAGGTGGAGACCAGGTCCCACTCGGGGAAGGCCTCGCGGCCCAGGGTGGGCAGCCAGGTCCGGCCCGGGCGGGAGAAGTCCAGCGACGGCTGGGTGTAGTACGGCGCGGCGGCGCTGCCGGGCGGGGCGATCCTCGACTCGACCTTCAGCAGCGGGTCGGCCAGGTCGAAGTGCACGCCCTGCAGGTCCTCGATCGCCCGGTCCATCAGGCCCTGCAGGTACTCCTGCACGGCCTGCTCGCCGCGGATCGCCGGGCCCTCGGTCTCCAGCCACTTCATGGCCTGCATCGGGGTGGCCCCGGGCAGCACCTTCTCCGCCTCGACGCGCATCTGCGCGTCCAGCTCGTGGAACTGCTCCCAGGCCCAGCGGTACGCCTCGTCCAGGTCCAGTTCGGCGCCCGTCCAGTAGCGCACCCAGCGGGTGTAGCGCTCCCGGCCGACCGCGTCGGGGGTGCCCTGCGCGGCCGGGCCGTACACGTCGCGCAGCCAGTCGCGCAGCTCGGCGAGGGCCGCGGTGGCCTCGACGGCGGTGGCGGTCAGCTGCTCGCGCAGCGCCTCGGGCGCGGGGGCGACCAGGTCGCCGAACCACCCGCCGGGGCGCTCCGACTCGATCCACTCGCCCAGCTGGCCGACCACGGTGTCGACCTGGCGCGGCGCCGAGAACAGGCCGCGGGCGATGCCCTCCTCCAGGGTCTGCCGGTACTGGGCCATCGCCTGCGGGAAGCGGGCCAGCCGGCGGCCGAGGCGCAGCCAGTCCTGGTCGGTGTCGGTGGGCAGCAGGGTGAACATCTCGCGGGTGTTGTGCACCGGCGAGCCCAGGTTGCGGACCGACCGGACCTCCTCGCCGGCGTCGTGCACGGCGAGTTCGGCGGTCAGCCGCTCGCGCAGCAGCCGGGCGCAGCGGCGCTCCGCCTCGTCCTCGACCGGGCCGGACGCCTCCAGCGCGTCCAGTTCGGCGAGGGTGCGGCGGGCCAGGTCGGCGGTGGCGGCGAGGCCGGCCGGGGACAGGTCGGTCAGCCGGTCGTCGTCCGGGTTGAGGCCGAGGTAGACCGCGGTCAGCGGGTCGAGGTCGGCGAGGGCGTGGACGTGGGCATCGGCGATGCGGCGCGGGGTGGGGCCGCCGGGGTGACGGTCGTTCAGTTCATGAGCCATCGGGCCATCCTGTCGCAGCGCCGGACGAATTCAAGTCCCGTGGATCAGCTGCCGGCCCGCCGGTGGCCCGGCCGCAGCCGGCGCAGCGTCCGCCCCGGGTCCCAGACCGGCCGGCCGCGGGTGATCGGGCGGAACGCCAGGCCGATCAGCACCGCGCAGAAGTGCCCCAGGTCGGTGAAGGTGTGGAGGACCAGCAGCGGCACCAGGTAGAACACCACCAGCCCGCAGCCGTACACCCACCGCCAGGCCCCGGCCAGGCCGTAGGTCAGCACGCCCTCCACGCCGGCCAGCGCGTACGACACCCCGACGTCCACGGTGTCCGCCATGTTCATCGGCAGCACGTGGTGGTGCACGCCCCACGCCACCACGCCCTGGCTGACGAGCGTCGCCAGCACGTGTGCGGTCAGCGCCACCGTCAGCCAGCGGCCGGTGCCGAGCCAGCGTTCGGCGGGGACGTGGAAGACGTGGAACAGCACGAAGTAGAACGGGAAGTTCGCCTGCTCGGTCCAGATCAGGCTGGCCAGCAGGGCGTGCACCGGGTGCGAGTTCAGCTGGTCGAGGTTGGTGGAGCGCCGCTGCAGGAAGTAGTCCAGCGCGGCCGGGTCCATCCGGGCCACCACGAAGCTGGTGGCCGCGAGCAGCAGCAGCCACCCGTACGTTCCCGGGGACTTCGCGATCCACCGTCCGACCGCCCGCAACCACCGCACCGGCCGCTCCTCGCCGCGCTCCGCCGACACCTCGTCACAGTCTGGGGTCGGTGCGGGCGGTGGGTCCGCAAGGACCCGCCGGTGGCGGCCGTGCGGCGGGTTCCGCCGGCCCGCCCGGCGATTACCCTGGCACCCATGGCAGCGACCCCCTCCCCCGTCGAGGCATCCGTCGACGACCGCGCCGCGGCGGACCGCCCCCGGCGCGCCTCCTACCGCCGGCTGCCCGTCCAGCAGCGGCGCGAGCAGCTGATCGCCGTCGCCCTCGAACTGTTCGCCGCCCGCCCGCCCGAGGAGGTCTCGCTCGACGACGTCGCGGAGGCCGCCGGGGCGTCCCGCCCGCTGGTGTACCGCTACTTCGTCGGCGGCAAGCAGCAGTTGTACGAGGCGGCGCTGCGCAGCGCCGCCGCCGAGCTCACCGCCCGCTTCACCGTCGCCGCCCTCCCCGGCACCCCGACCGAGCAGCTCGGCGCGGTCCTGCGCCGGTACTTCGACTTCGTCGGCGAGCACGCCGCGGGCTACGGCGCGCTGCTCCGCGGCGGTTCGGTCGTGGAGACCGCCCGCACCTCGGCGATCGTCGACGACGTCCGGCGCGCGGCGCTCCGCCGCACCCTGCGCCACCTGGGGGTGCGGACCGCCGGCCCCCGGCTGACCCTGCTGGTCCGCTCCTGGATCTCGGTGGTCGAGGCCTCCGCGATCAGCTGGCTCGACGAGGGCCGGCAGATCCCGGTCGACTCGCTCTGCGCCTGGCTCGTCGACCAGTTCGTGGTGATGGCCGCCGCGACCGCGGTCCACGACGGCCAGACCGCCGAAGTCCTGCACCGCTGGCTGCAGTTGGAGACGGACGAGAGCCCGGCGGGCGTGCTGCTGGGGCGGTTGCGGGACGTCGGGCTGTGACTGGGGGCGGGCGCGCGGTCCCGTCTCACGTCTCGCGCTGCGGGTGGTACTCCTCCTCCTCGACCCCGAACGTCCAGGCGACGCCGGCCCTCGCGGTGCGGGTGGACGGCGGGACGCGCAGGTAGTAGGTGCGGAAGGTGCCGTCCGGTTCGGCCGTGGAGTTGACCACCTCGACCATCACCACCGGTTCGTCGTCGGGGAGTTGGATCCGCCACAGGACACCGGTCTCGTCCCGGTGCAGCGGCTCCGCGCCGGACTCCGCGAGGTAGCGGTCGTAGCCGAAGTGCTCCAGCATGACGCGGCGCAGTTCCGCGTTCTCCTCGGTGCGGATGCGCTCGGCGGTGAGGCCGGTCAGCCGGTCCAGGAAGTCCGCGGGGACCGGCATGCCGCGCCAGGCGTACAGCGCGAAGCCGTCGGCGTAGGCGAGCGCCGGGCCGTCGGCGCGGTCGAGCCGGCCGGCCTCGTCGCGGTGCAGGGCGACGGGGCGTTCGCTGAGCAGCACGGTGTTCTCGAACGGCCACCACCAGCCGGCCTGCCGGGCCACGCCGGCCAGCGCGGCCAGCGCCTCGTCGCCGGTGCCGGCGGTGTCGAAGGCCGCGAACCAGGCGGCGTCGTGCTGGCCGGCGACCGCGTCCAGCACGGCGAGCCGGACCCGGGCGCGGGCCTCGCCGGCCACCCGGCGGATCTCCCGGTTCTCCGGCTTGCGGGCCTCGGCCCAGTCGAGCGGCTCCGGCTCGGGGGCGAAGTGGTCGAGCAGCGCGGCGCGGACCCGCTCGGCGGGCAGCGCGGTGGTGGCGGACAGTTCGGCGCCGGTCGCACCCCACAGTTCGGCCCAGCCGCCGGGGCCGTGCGCGGCGATCGCCGCGGTGCGGGCCCGCTCCCAGGCGGCGGTGCGCACCTGCTCGCGCACGCTCGCGCCGAACTCGGCGCGGCGGTCGAGCAGGTCGGTGACCGCGGCGAGCGGCGAGGGGTACCACCGGAACGCGGCGGGCTCGGCCAGCCCGGCGGCCCGGTAGGCGGCCCGGACGGCCTGTTCGGCGGTGGCCCGGTCGGCCGGCCCGGTGGCGGCGGCGACGGCCCGCCAGTGGGCCACCGAGGCGTCGGCCGGACGGCCGGTCAGCTGGGTGCTCATCAGTTCTGTCCTCGTCTCGTACGGGTGGGGGCGGCGGCCGGGCTCAGTCCGCGACGATGCGGACCGCGCCGGGCACGTACTCGCGCTGCCGGACCACCCGGAACCAGCCGCTGGGCAGCACGATCTGCGCGTGCTCCTCGTGCACGACCTTGCCGCCCTCCGGCAGGTGCAGCCAGGCCCGGCCGAACGGGCCGGACTCGCGCAGCAGTTCGCCCGGGCCGACCACGGCGTGGGCGTGACCGGTGACCTCGCCGAGGGCCAGCACCAGCCGGCCGCGGCCGTCCCGCGGCTGGCGCGGCAGGTGGGCCGCGGCGGCCGGGACCGCGCTCTGCTCGACCGGCACGATCAGTACGTCACCCTGGCGGTACACGGAGTCCTCCCGCGGTCGGGTCCGGCCGGGCGCCGGACGTCCCGACCGGAAAACTAGGCGGCCCCACCGACAACACCGCGCCGGGAGGATTCCCCGTGCGGGTGACCGTCGTCGGCGACTGGTAGACAGGGTCAGGCCCCACGACGAGCAGCCAGGAGCGGCGCATGACCATCAATCAGCACATCGAGGAGTTCCACGGCCTCCCCGTCACCGACTTCCGGACGGCCGTGGAGGAGGGGAAGCGGCTGCCGGAGGCGGCGGCCACCGCCTGGCGGATCGGGCTGGACTACGACGAGGAGCGCGAGTTCGGCGAGGTCTGGGCGAAGTTCCTGGAGACCGTCGCGCCGGAGCAGGTCACCGCGCTGGTGCTCGGCCCCTGGTTCTCCGAGGAGCCGGAGCCGCTGGCCGAGGTGCTGCCCGCGGTCCTCGCCGCCGCGCCCCGGCTGACCGCCCTGAAGGCGCTGTTCGTCGGCGACATCATCGCCGAGGAGTGCGAGGTCTCCTGGATCCAGATGGCCGAGATCACCCCGGTCTTCGAGTCCTTCCCGCACCTGGAGGAGCTGGTGGTGCGCGGCGCCGACGGCGACTACGACGGCAACAACCCGCTCTCCCTGAAGCCGGTGAAGCACGAGAAGCTGAAGGCGCTGCGCTTCGAAGCCGGCGGCCTGCCCGGCTCGGTGGTCCGCGCGGTCGCCGCCTGCGACTTCCCCGCGTTGGAGAGGCTGGAGCTGTGGCTCGGCGTCGACAACTACGGCGGCGACTGGACGCTGGAGGACCTCGGCCCGTTCCTGTCCGGCGCCAACCTGCCGTCGCTGACGTACCTCGGACTGCAGAACGCCGAGGCGCAGGACCGGATCGCCGCGCTGGCCGCCCAGGCCCCGGTGGTGCCCCGGCTCACCGGCCTGGCGCTGTCCCTGGGCGCGCTCACCGACGAGGGCGCGGCGGCGCTGCTGGAGGGCCAGCCGCTCACCCACCTGAAGACCCTGGACCTGCACCACCACTACCTCACCGAGGGCATGCAGAAGCGCCTGCGGGACGCCCTGCCCGGCGTCGACATCGACCTGTCCGACGCCGAGGACCCGAACGACAACTGGCGCTACGTCGCCGTCTCCGAGTAGGCGGGGGCGTCGAGTTGACACCGCCACAGCTAGTCGTCGTGGGCTGCCCGGGGCACCGGCGGGTCACCCTGTTCGCCGCCGCGGCCCGCGCCGCCGGCCTGCCGGAGCCCGCCGTGCTGCCCTGGTCCTCGGTGCTGCGCGGACGGTACGAGCTGCCGCCCGGCGCGGTGGTCCGGGTCGATTCGCCCGGCGAGGACCCGGAGGCCGACCGGCTGCTGCGCGGCCCCGCCCTGGGCGACGGCTACGCCGCCACCCGGGTCGAGGGCGGCCCGGCCTGGTACGCGGGCGTCACCGCGGCGCTGCGCGGGCTGGCCGCCCGGCCCGGGGTGCGGCTGCTCGGCGATCCGGCGGAGATCGCGGTGATGTTCGACAAGCGCCGCACGCACGCGCTGCTGTCCGCCGCCGGGGTGCCGGTTCCGGCCGCACTGCCCGGCGAACTGCCGCGCTCCTTCGAGGAGTTGCGCGAGCGCCTGACGGCGGCCGGGATGCGCCGGGTGTTCCTCAAGCCGGTGCACGGCTCGTCCGCCTCCGGCGTGGTGGCGCTGGAGTTCGGCCCGCGCGGCCGGGTCCAGGCCACCACCTCGGTGGAGGTCGCCCCGGACGGGCTGCACAACTCGCTCACCGTCCGCCGCTACCGCTCGACCGGCGAGGTCGCCGGCCTGGTCGACCGGCTGGCCCCGGAGGGCCTGCACGTCGAGCAGTGGGTGCCCAAGTCCGGCCAGGGCGGCCGCGCCGCGGACCTGCGCGTCCTGGTGGTCGGCGGCCGGGCCAGCCACGTGGTGGTCCGCACCAGCCGCCACCCGATGACCAACCTCCACCTGGGCGGCGCCCGCGGCGACCTGGCGGCCGTCCGGGCCGCCGCCGGCGACGCCTGGCCCGCCCTGCTGGCCGCCGCGGAGGCCGCCGCCGGCTGCTTCCCGCGGTCGCCGACGGTCGGCGTCGACCTGCTCCCCGCCGCCCGGTGGCGCCGCGCCCTGGTCGGCGAGGTCAACGCCTTCGGCGACCTGCTCCCCCGCCTCCCCGGCCTCCCGGACGGCCCCGCCCCGGGCCTCGACACCTACGCGGCCCAACTGGCCTCGCCGATGTACCTCGCCGCCCTCGGCGGGGCGCGGGCGCGGTCCGCTCCGTCCGCCCCGCAGCCGGCCGACGCCCCGGCGGCGTGACCCCAAGGAACCCCGATGCACCACGACATACCCGACATGAACGAGATCGTCGGCACCCACGACCTCCTGCTCGTCACCCTCGACACCCTCCGCTTCGACGTCGCCGAGGAGCTGCTCGCCGCCGGCCGCCTCCCGCACCTCGCCCGGGTGATCCCGAACGGCGCGTGGGAGCGCCGGCACTCCCCCGGCAGCTTCACGTACGCGGCGCACCAGGCGATCCTGGCGGGCTTCCTGCCCACGCCCGCCTCGCCGGACGGGCCGCACCCGCGGCTGTTCGCGGCGCGGTTCGCCGGCTCCGAGTCCACCGAGTCCCGGACCTGGGTGTTCGACGCGCCGGACCTGCCGGCGGCGCTGGCGGACGCCGGCTACCGCACGGTCTGCATCGGCGGCGTCGGGTTCTTCAACAAGCAGGGCCCGCTGGGCTCCGTCCTCCCGGGCCTGTTCCAGGAGAGCCACTGGGCCCCGGAGCTGGGCGTCCCGTCGCCGACCTCGTTCGAGTCGCAGGTGGCGGTGGCCGAGCGGGTGGCGGCCGAGCAGCCGCCGGACCGGCCGCTGTTCCTGTTCGTCAACGTCTCGGCGCTGCACCAGCCGAACTGGTTCCACCTCCCGGGCGCGACCCGCGAGGACGGTGATTCGCGGGCCAGCCACGCCGCGGCGCTGGAGTACGTGGACGCCCACCTGGGGCGGCTGTTCGCGGCGATGTCGGCCCGCCGGCCGTGTTTCGCGATCGTCTGCTCGGACCACGGCACCGCGTACGGCGAGGACGGCTACACCGGTCACCGGATCGGCCACGAGGTGGTCTGGACGGTGCCGTACGCGCACTTCACCCTGCCGTTCGCGCCGCAGGAACAGGAGCCCGCCCGATGACGACGACCGCCCCCGGGTCCCCGTACCAGTCGTACGTGTACGCGTACCCGCACAAGACGGCGTACCGCCCGCTGCCCGACCGGCCGGAGCTGGCCGGGCTGTGGCGGGACGAGAAGCAGGACGCCCTCTCGCTGTACCTGCACGTCCCGTTCTGCGAGGTGCGCTGCGGCTTCTGCAACCTGTTCACCCGGATCGGCAGCCCGGAGGGGCTGACCACGGCGTACCTGGACGCGCTGGAGCGGCAGGCCGGCCAGGTCCGGGAGGCGCTCTCCGCCGACGCCCGGTTCGCCCTCGCGGCGTTCGGCGGCGGCACGCCGACCTACCTGACGGCGGCCGAGCTGGAGCGCCTGTGCGACATCGCCGAGCACCGGATGGGCGCGGACCTGCGGAGCATCCCGCTGTCCGTCGAGGCCTCGCCGGACACCGCCACCGCCGACCGGCTGCGGGTGCTGGCCGAGCGCGGCACCACCCGGCTGAGCCTCGGCGTGCAGTCGTTCCTCGACGAGGAGGCGCGGTCGGCGGTCCGCCCGCAGAAGCGGGCCGCGGTGGAGGCGGCGCTCGGCCGGGTCCGGGACGCCGGCTTCCCGGTGCTGAACATCGACCTGATCTACGGCATCGACGGCCAGACCGCGGCCAGCTGGATCGAGTCCCTGGACGCGGCGCTGGCCTGGCGGCCGGAGGAGCTGTACCTGTACCCGCTGTACGTCCGCCCGCTGACCGGCCTCGGCCGGCACGGCGACGGCACGCCCTCCCCCGAGTGGGACGCCCAGCGGCTGGCGCTGTACCGGGCCGGCCGGGACCACCTGCTGGCGAACGGCTACCAGCAGGTGTCGATGCGGATGTTCCGCCGGGCCGGCGCGGCGAGCGCGAGCGCCGGCGAGTACGCCTGCCAGACCGACGGCATGGTGGGCCTGGGCTGCGGGGCGCGCTCGTACACCTCGAAGCTGCACTACTCCTTCGACTACGCGGTGGACGCCCGCGAGGTGCGCCGGATCATCGACGACTTCGTGGCCGCGCCGGACTTCTCCCGCGCCGAGCTGGGCTGGGAGATGACCGGCGACGAGACCCGCCGCCGCCACCTGGTGCAGTCGCTGCTGCAGGGCGAGGGCGTCGACCTGGCGGCCTACCGGGAGCGGTTCGGCAGCACCCCTGAGCGGGACTTCCCGGCCGAGCTGGCCGAGTTCGCCGCCCGCGGCTGGCTGGCCGACGACCCGGACCGCCTGCTGCTCACCCCGGAGGGCCTGGCCTGGTCGGACGCGATCGGCCCGCGGCTGTTCTCCGCCGGGGTGCGGGCCAGGATGGCGGAGTACTCGCCGAAATGAGCGCGCTGACGATCCTGTACCGGGGGCCGCTGTCCTCCTGCGACTACGACTGCCCGTACTGCCCGTTCGCCAAGCGGCGGGACAGCCCGGAGCTGCTGCGCACCGACCGGGCCGCGCTGGAGCGGTTCACCGCCTGGGCGTCCGGATACGAACACGGCCGCCTCTCGGTCCTGTTCACGCCGTGGGGCGAGGGCCTGGTGCGGTCCTGGTACCGGCGGGCGATGGTCGAGCTGAGCCGGCTGCCGCACCTGGACCGGGTGGCGATCCAGACCAACGCCAGCTGCCGCACCGGCTGGCTGGCGGACGCGGACCTGTCGAAGCTGGCGCTCTGGGTGACGTACCACCCCGGCCAGGTGACGGAGCAGCGCTTCCTCGCCAAGTGCGACGAACTGGCGGCGCTGGGCGTCCGGTTCAGCGTCGGCGTGGTCGGGCAGCCGGAGCACCTGGCGGCGGCCCGCCGGCTGCGGGCGGCTTTGCCGCCGTCCGTCTACCTGTGGGTGAACGCGGCGGAGGGCCTCACCTGCACTGACGCGGAGGCCGCCGAATGGACGGAGCTGGACCCGCTGTTCGGCTACAGCCGCCACCCGCACCGCAGCGCGGGCCTGCCGTGCCGCACCGGGGAGAGCGTGGTGTCGGTGGACGGCGACGGCACGGTGCGCCGCTGCCACTTCGTCCGGCCGCCGCTGGGCAATCTGTACGACGACTCGTACCGGGAGCAACTGCGGCCGCGGGCCTGCCCGTTGGGCGAGTGCGACTGTCACATCGGCTACGTGCACCTGGAGCCGCTGCCGCTGTACGACGTGTTCGCGGGCGGGGTGCTGGAGCGGATCCCGCACGGCTGGCCGCCGGCCGGCTCATAGCACCTTGCCGAGGAAGGCCCGGGTGCGTTCGTGCCGGGGGGCGTCCAGCACCTGGGCGGGCGGCCCCTGCTCGACCACCACTCCGCCGTCCAGGAACACCACCGTGTCGGCGACCTCGCGGGCGAAGCCGATCTCGTGGGTGACCACGATCATGGTGGTGCCGGCGCGGGCCAGGTCCCTGATGACGTCGAGGACCTCGCCGACGAGTTCCGGGTCGAGCGCCGAGGTCGGCTCGTCGAACAGCAGCACCTTGGGTTCCAGGGCGAGCGCCCGGGCGATGGCGACCCGCTGCTGCTGGCCGCCGGAGAGCCGGCGCGGGTAGGCGTCGGCCCGGTCGGCGAGGCCGACCCGGGCCAGCAGTTCGCGGGCCCGGGCGCGGGCCTGCTCGCGGGGGACGCCGAGCGCGCCGACCGGCGCCTCCACCAGGTTCTCCAGCACGGTCAGGTGCGGGAACAGGTGGAAGTTCTGGAACACGAAGCCGAGCCGGGTGCGCTGCCTGAGCACCTCCCGTTCGGGCAGTTCGCGCAGCCTGCCGCCGACCTGCCGGTAGCCGATCAGCTCGCCGTCCACCCGGACGTACCCGCGGTCCAGCTTCTCCAGGTGGTTGACCGCCCGCAGCAGGGTGGACTTCCCGGAGCCGGACGGCCCGAGCACCACCGTGACGGTGCCCGGCCGGACGTCGAGGTCGATGCCGCGCAGCACCTCCAGCCGTCCGTACCGCTTGTGGACGCCGCGCACCTCCACCATCGCCGTGCCGCTCATGCCTGCTCCTCCCGGGTCAGGGGTGCTCGGGCGGGTTGATCCGGGACTCGGTGATCGCCGAGTCCGCGGTGCCCCACTTGGCCAGGATCTTCCGGTAACTGCCGTCCTGGATCAGCCGGTTGACGGCGGCCTGGAAGGCGGGGGTGAGCGGTGAGCCCTTCTTGAACGCGAAGCCCACGTCGAGCCGGCGGTACTCGCCGAGGAAGCGGACGTGCGCCCCGGGCTGGGCGGCCTGGTAGCGCAGGCCGTTGATGGTGGACATCACCACGTCGAGCCGGCCCTGCTGGAGGCCGGTGGTGACGGCGCCGTTCTCGGAGAACACCTTCACCTCGTACGGCTTGCGGCCGGCCTGCGCGCAGACGTCCTTCTTGGCGTTCAGGGTGGCCTCGAAGGTGGTGCCCGCGCCGGTGCCGACGGTCAGCCCGCACAGCTGCGTCAGGTCGGTGACGGCGGTCAGCGCGGTGTTGTCGGCGCGCACCGCGAACCCCTGGCCGTCGTCGATGTAGGTGACGAAGTCGACGGTCTTCAGCCGGGCCTCGGTGACGCCGAAGTTGCCGGTGCCGACGTCGTACTTGCCGCTGCCGAGCGCGGGCAGGATGGTCTCGAACGCGGCGTCCTCGCGCTGCACCGTCAGCCCGAGCACCTTGGCGACGCCGTCGACGATGTCCACGTCCAGCCCGACCGGCCGGTGGCCGCCCCCGTCGGGGTAGTACGCGCCGGGCGGGGTGCCGATCGACCCGCCGAGCCGGATGGTGCCGGCGGCGCGCACCTCGGCGGGCAGCAGGGCGGCGGCCGCGTCGTCCTTGCGCACCTGCCCCAGCACGTCCTGGGAGGGCTGCACGCCGACCGGCGCGGCTCCCGCCGGGCCGGCCGTGGGGTCGCTGCCGCAGCCGGACAGCAGCAGCACGGCGGCGACGGCAGGCGCCAGCGGGAGCCTGGTCCTCGGGTGTCTCATCGCGCCGCGGCCTCTCCGGCTCCGGCGTCGGCCGTGGCGGCGGCCTTGGCGGCGTCGCGCTTGGCGACCTCCTCGCGGACCAGCGGGATGACGTACCGGCCGAAGTCGATGGCGTCGTCGATGTGGTCGTAGCCGCGGGCCGAGAGGATCTCCACCCCGAGGTCGTAGTAGTCGAGCAGCGCCTGGGCGACCGTCTCGGGGGTGCCGACCAGCGCGTTGGAGTTGCCCGCGCCGCCGGTCGCGGCGGCGGTCGGGGTCCACAGCGCGCGGTCGTAGCGCTCGCCGGCCGCGGCGATCTCCAGCAGCCGCTGCGAGCCGGTGTTCTCGGGCTGCTGACCGCCCGCCAGCCGGCGGCGCACCAGGTCGTTGCTCTCCCGCCGGGCCCTGATCGCGCCGACCGTGCGGTGCGCCTTCTCCCAGGCGAGTTCCTCGGTGGGCGCGATGATCGGCCGGAACGCGGCCTGGATCCGCGGGACGTCGGTGCGCCCGGCGGCCTTCGCGGCCGCCTTGACCAGCTCGATCTGCTCGGCGGTGCGGGCCAGCGGCTCGCCCCACAGGCAGTAGATGTCGGCCTCGGCGCCGCCGGCGGCGTACGCGGCGGGCGAGGAGCCGCCGAAGGAGACGTTCGGGCGGGGCAGCTGGACCGGGAAGACGTCCGAGACGAAGTCGTTGAAGCGGTAGAACTCACCGTCGTGGTCGAAGGGTTCGCGGCTGGTCCAGGCCTGCTTGACGATCCGGATGTACTCCCTGGTGCGGTCGTAGCGGCGGTCCTTGGGCAGGAAGTCGCCCTCGCGCTGCTGCTCGTGGTCGTTGCCGCCGGTGATGAAGTGCACGGTGAGCCGGCCGTCGCTGATCCGGTCCAGGGTGGCGAAGGTCTTGGCGGCGAAGGTCGGGTAGGAGACGTTCGGGCGGTGCGCCAGCAGGATCTGCAGGGTGTCCAGCTTGGCGGCGAGGTAGGCGGCGGAGGCGGCGGGCTCCGGGGAGCCGGCGCCGTAGGCGAACAGCACCCGGTCCCAGCCGTGGTCCTCGTGGGCGCGGGCCAGCCGCAGGGTGTACTCGCGGTCGAAGGCGTGGGTGGTGCGGGCGGTGGTCTCCGAACCGTCGCCGGTGGCGGCGATTCCGAGGAACTCGACGGGCATGGCAGGCCTCTCCGGGTCGGCGCGGTTCCGCGTCCGGGCACGCCGGGGGACGCCTCGGCGGGCGGGACGGGGAACGGCTGGATGCGGCGGACGTCAGCGGGATGCGTGCGGACGGGGAAGGATGTGCGGCGCGTGACGGGGCGCCGGCGGGGCTCGGAGCGAGCGGAACGCGAAAAGGGCGGCGGGTCGAGCCTGTTGGCCGTCCCGGACGGACGGCTCCCGGCCCACGACGGGGCGACCGAGGGAGGGCTCCCGAAGGAGTGCGGACCGGTCAGGCGGCCCGCCGCCGGGTCAGCCGCAACACGCCGCGGACCACACCCGACCGAAGTCGATGTGGCCGCGCGTCACCAGGGCGGGCTGCTCGGCTGTCATGTCGAACAGTTGAGCAGCGCCCCGATGATCCGTCAACCATCGTTCACGGGGCGAAACCTGGCCGCTCTTGACGGCACCGCGCCGCCCGCCCGTACCATCGGGGCGGAGCGAGTACCGCCCGGGCCCGGCCGAACTGCCGCCCGGTGCAGCCGCGTTGAGGGGCGCGGCACGCGTGTGTGACGGCATGCGGAGACCGCCTGTCCCGCCGCCCCTGGAGCCCCCATGGCCTCGCCCGCCGTCCCGTCCACCGCCCCGCCCGTCCGCCGCCCGACGGCCGCCGAGTCGCTCGCCGCGCTGCCGATCGCGCCCCGCCGCCGCCCCTGGCGGTACGTGAGCGGCGGCCTGGCGCTGCTCGCCACCGGGCTGCTGCTGCGCTCGCTGGCCGGCAACCCGGCCTTCGAGTGGCAGGTGGTCGGCGCCTACCTGACCTCGTCCGCGATCCTGCGCGGGCTGTGGCTGACGCTCTGGCTGACGGCCCTCGTGACGGTCCTCGGCTTCGCCCTCGGCACCGGCCTGGCGGTGGCCCGGCTGTCCGGCAACCCGGTGCTGCGGAGCCTGAGCTGGGGCTTCGTCTGGATCTTCCGGGCCACTCCGCTGCTGGTCCAGCTGCTGTTCTGGTTCAACATCGGCGCGCTGTACCCGAGGCTCGCGCTGAGCCTGCCGTTCGGCGGCGAGCTGTTCTCGGTGCGCACCGTCGACCTGCTCGGCCCGGTGCTCACCGCCGCGATCGGACTCACCCTGCACGAGGCCGCGTTCGCCGCCGAGGTGGTGCGCTCCGGCGTCCTCTCGGTCGACCAGGGACAGCTGGAGGCGGCCGCCTCGCTCGGCCTCGGGCGCGGCCGGGTACTGCGCCGGATCGTGCTGCCGCAGGCCATGCGGGCGATCCTGCCGCCCGCCGGGAACATGCTGATCGGCACCCTCAAGGGCACCTCGGTGATCTCCGTGCTGGCCGTCCACGACCTGCTGTTCTCCGCCCAGCTGATCTACAACCGGACGTACCAGGTGATCCCGCTGCTGGTGGTCGCCACGCTCTGGTACGTGGCGGTGACCAGCCTGCTGTCGGTCGGCCAGTACTACCTGGAGCGGCACTTCGCCCGCGGCTCCACCCGCGCCGAGCTGCCGCCCACCCCGTGGCAGCGGGCCCGGGCCGCGCTGCGCCGGGCCGGCGGGCGGTGAGCCGGGTGCCGGCCCTGGTGATCGTCGGCGGCGGCCCGCGCGGCACCGGCCTGCTGGAGCGGATCGCCGCCAACGCCCCCGAACTGCTCGCCCCCGGGACCGGGCTGGACATCCACCTGGTCGACCCGCACCCGCCCGGCGGCGGCCGGATCTGGCGGCACGCGCAGTCGCCGCTGCTGCGGATGAACTCGATGGCGGAGGACGTCACGATGTTCACCGACGAGCGGTCCACGGTGCTCGGCCCGGTCCGCCCCGGCCCGTCGCTCGCCGAATGGGCCGCCGAACCCGCCGCCCACCCGCCGTACTGGCCGGTCGACGACCCGGACGTGGCGGACGAACTGCGCACCCTCGCGCCCACCGACTTCCCCACCCGGCGCGCCCAGAGCGCCTACCTGGACTGGGTGCTGCGCCGGGCCGTCGCCGAACTCCCGGACAACGTCCGGCTGTTCGTCCACCGGGACACCGCGTGGCGGCTCACCGGCGAGCCGGACGGACCGCAGCGCGTCCACCTCACCCGCACCGTGCTGCCCGCCGACCGGGTGGTGCTCGCCCTCGGCCACCTCGACTCCGCGCCCGCCCCCGACACCGCCGCCGCCCGCGCCTTCGCCGCCCGGCACGGCCGCAGCTACCTGCCGCCCGCCTTCACCGCCGACGCCGACCTGGACGGCCTCGCCCCCGGCGAGACGGTGATCGTCCGCGGCCTCGGACTGGCCTTCGTCGACCTGGTCGCGCTGCTCACCGAGGGCCGCGGCGGCCGCTTCGCCCCCGACCCGTGCGGCGGCCTGCGCTACCACCCGTCCGGCCGGGAACCGGTGCTGTACGCGGGCTCCCGGCGCGGCGTCCCGTACCACGCCAAGACCGGCTACCGGCTCCAGGGCCCGCCCCCGCCGCTGCCCCGCTACTTCGGGCCGGACACCGAACTCCCGGACGGGCCGCTGGAGTTCCGCCGCGACCTGTGGCCCGCGATGGCCAAGGAGATCGGCTACGGCTACTACCACGAGCTGTTCCACGGCCACCCCGACCGCACCGCCCTGCCGTGGGCCGACTTCCTCGCCGCCTACCACCCGCTCGACTGGTACAGCCCGCAGCGCGAGGCCCTGGTCGCCGCCGCCGTCCCCGACCCGGACGACCGGCTCGACCTGGAACGGCTCGACCGCCCGCTGGCCGGCCTGCGGGCCGCCGACCCCGCCGACCTCCGCCACCGCCTGCACGCCCACCTCCGCGCCGACCTGGCCCGCCGCTCCGACCCGCGGCACAGCGCCGACCTCGGCGCGTTCCACGCCCTGCTGTCGCTCTACGGCCAGCTGGTCCGGCTGCTGCCCCGGCACCCGCTCACCGCCCGCTCCACCGCCGCCGACCTGGACGGCTGGTGGAACGGATTCTTCTCCTTCTTCGCCTCCGGCCCGCCCGGCTTCCGCCTCGACCAGCTGCTCGCCCTCGCCGACGCCGGACTGCTCCACTTCCTCGGCCCCGACCTGCGGGTGGACCTCGACGAGGAGCACGGCGCCTTCCGCGCCTCCTCCCCCGCGCTGCCCGGCCACCACGTCCGCGGCACCGCTCTGGTCGACGCCTTCCTGCCCCGGCACGCCCTCGACCGCACCGCCGACCCGCTGCTGCGCCGGCTGCTGCACGAGGGCCGGATCGCCGAGGAGCACCTCACCGACGCCGACGGCCACACCTACCGCTCCGGGCTGGTCCGCACCGACCCCGACGCCCGGCTGCTCGACCCCGCCCTCGGCGGCCGGCCCCACCCGCGCCGCACCGCCCTCGGCGCCTCCACCACCACCCGCGCGCCCGCGGCCTTCGCCCGCCCCCGCACCGACGCCCCGGCGTTCCGCCAGAACGACGCGGTCGCCCGCCGACTGCTGACGGAGCTGCAGAAGGACGCCTGACCGCCGCCCCACGACACCCGCGGCCGTACCGGATACGCTCCAAGCACCCCGAGCCCTCCGGAGAGTCCGCCATGGCCAAGCAGCCCCCGCACCGCGACCCCGCCCAGGACGCGCCGCACGTCGGGCCGCCGGCCCACGCCGCCGCCGGACTGCCCGCGATCGGGCACACCCTGCGGATGGCGGCCGACCAGATGTCGCCGGGCCGGGTGCTGTCCACGCTGCGCAGGGTGAACCAGCCGGACGGCTTCGACTGCCCGGGCTGCGCCTGGCCGGAGCCGGACAAGCCGCACCTCGCGGAGTTCTGCGAGAACGGCGCGAAGGCGGTCGCCGAGGAGGCCACCGAGCGCCGGATCACCCCGGAGTTCTTCGCCGCGCACCCGGTCGCCGAACTCGCCGACCGCTCCGGCTACTGGCTCGGCCAGCAGGGCCGGCTGACCGCCCCGATGCTGCTGGACGAGGGCGCCACCCACTACGCGCCGATCGGCTGGGACGACGCGTTCGCGCTGATCGCCGCCGAACTCACCGCCCTCGACTCGCCGAACGAGGCCGCGTTCTACACCTCCGGCCGGACGTCCAACGAGGCGGCGTTCGCGTACCAGCTGTTCGCCCGCCGGCTGGGCACCAACAACCTGCCGGACTGCTCCAACATGTGCCACGAGTCCTCGGGTTCGGCGCTCACCGAGACCCTCGGCGTCGGCAAGGGCAGCGTCTCGCTGAAGGACCTGTACCAGGCCGACCTGATCATCGTCGCCGGCCAGAACCCCGGCACCAACCACCCGCGGATGCTGTCCGCACTGGAGCGCGCCAAGCGGGCCGGCGCGAGGATCGTCAGCGTCAACCCGCTGCCGGAGGCCGGCCTGGAGCGGTTCAAGAACCCGCAGACCCCGCGCGGCCTGGTCGGCGGCGGCACCAGGCTCACCGACCTGTTCCTGCAGATCCGGCTCGGCGGAGACCTGGCGCTGTTCCGGGCGCTGAACCACCTGCTGCTCACCACCCCGGGCGCGGTCGACGACGCGTTCGTCGCCGAACACTGCGCGGGTTACGAGGAGTTCGCCGCCGAGGCCGCCGAGCTCGACCGCGCCGCCACGCTCGCCGCGACCGGCCTGCCCTGGGAGCGGATCGAGGAGCTGCACCGCCTGGTGCTCTCCTCGAAGAAGATCATCGTCTGCTGGGCGATGGGCCTGACCCAGCACAAGCACTCGGTGCCGACCATCCGAGAGGTGGTCAACTTCCTGCTGCTGCGCGGCAACGTCGGCCGCCCCGGCGCGGGCGTCTGCCCGGTCCGCGGACACTCCAACGTGCAGGGCGACCGCACCATGGGCATCTTCGAGCGCCCGAGCGCCGCGTTCCTGGACGCCCTCGGCAAGGAGTTCGCGTTCGAGCCGCCGCGCGCCCACGGCTTCGACACCGTCGACACCATCCGCGCCATGCGCGACGGCCGGGTCAAGGTGTTCTTCGCGATGGGCGGCAACTTCGTCTCCGCGAGCCCGGACACCGACGCCACCGAGGCCGCGATGCGCCGCTGCCGGCTCACCGTGCACGTCTCCACCAAGCTGAACCGCTCGCACGTGGTCACCGGCGCCCGCGCGCTGATCCTGCCCACCCTGGGCCGCACCGACCGGGACGTCAGCACGCTCGGCCCGCAGTTCGTCAGCGTCGAGGACTCGATGGGCATGGTGCACTCCTCGCGCGGCGGCCTGCGCCCGCCCGCCCCCGGCCTGCTCTCCGAGGTGGCGATCGTCAGCCGGCTGGCCCGCGCCGCCCTCGGCCCGCAGGACCCCACGCCGTGGGAGGACTTCGCCCGCGACTACGACCTGATCCGGGACCGGATCGCCCGCGTCGTCCCCGGCTTCGACGACTTCAACACCAAGGTCCGCCGCCCCGGCGGCTTCGCCCTGCCGCACGCCCCGCGCGACAGCCGCACCTTCCCCACCGCCACCGGCAAGGCCAACTTCACCGTCAACCCGCTCACCGCGCCCGACGTCCCGCCGGGCCGGCTGCTGCTCCAGACGCTGCGCTCGCACGACCAGTACAACACCACGGTGTACGGCCTGGACGACCGCTACCGGGGCATCACCGGCGGCCGCCGGGTGGTCCTGGTCAACCCCGAGGACGCCGCCGAACTCGGCCTCGCCGACGGGCAGTTCGTCGACCTGGTGGGCGAGTGGAAGGACGGCGTGGAACGCCGCGCCCCGCACTTCCGGGTGGTGCACTACCCGGTCGCCCGGGGCGGCGCCGCCGCCTACTACCCCGAGACCAACGTGCTGGTGCCGCTGGACTCCACCGCGGACGTCAGCAACACCCCGACCTCCAAGGCCGTGGTGGTCCGCCTGGAGCCCGCCACGCGGCCCGCCTGACCCGCCGGCGGGCCGCCGCTCCCGGGCGGCGGCCGGTCAGCCGGCGGACGGCGCGGCCGACCCGGAGGCGTCGGCGCTCGCCGCCACCGAGGCCGACCTCGACCCGGACGCCGACGCCGAACCGCCCGCGGAGGGCGACGCCGAGCCGGAACCGGACGGCGAACCCGAGCCCGAACCGCTCGGCGAGCCGGTCGGACCGGTGCTCGGCGAGCCGCTGCCGCCGGGCTGCGGCGGGGCGGTCGCCCCGGGCGTGCTGGGCTGCGGGTCCGGCGAGGCGGAGCCGCCCGGCGCCGGGGTGCTCGGCGCCGGCGGGGCCGGCAGCGTGGACGGCTTGGCGGGCGCGATCCGCACCGGGCCGACCTTCACGTCCGGGACCTTCCACTCGCCGCCCGCGTCGTCCGCGGAGTCCTCCGGGTCGGGCCGGACGGCGCCCAGGATCGGCATCGCGCCGACCTGCGAGATCTTCACCACGTCGCCGGTGCGCGGGGCCTGCACCACCAGGCCGCCGCCGATGTACATCCCGATGTGGGTGGCGCCGCCGTAGTAGACGACCAGGTCGCCGGGGCGCATCTGGTTCAGCGGCACGTGCTTGAGCTGCGCCCACTGCTCCTGGCTGGTGCGCGGAATGGCCCGGCCGGCGTGCAGCCACGCCTGCGAGGTGAGGCCCGAGCAGTCGAACACGTCCGGTCCGGCGCCGCCCCACACGTAGTCCTTGCCGAGCTGCTGGAGCGCCCAGGCGACCGCCTTGCGGCCCATCGCGGACGGCGTGCGCTCGCCCTTGCCGAGCGCACCGGAGGCGAGGAACGCCAGCTGCGCCTGGTCGGCCTGCTGCTTCTCGATCGCCTCCAGCTCGCTGCGCTGGGCGCCGGTGAGCGAGCCGACCAGGGTCTCCACGTCGGCCAGCTTCCTGGCCACCTCGTTCTTCTGCTGCTCCTGCTGGGTCGCCAGCGTCTGCGCCTCGGCCAGCGCCTGCTGGGCGGCCAGCTGGAGCGCGGCCAGGGTGTCCCGGTCGGACTTCAGCCGGTCCAGGAACGCCTTCTGCGAGCGCCCGGCGGAGTCCAGCAGCTGGGCGATCACCACCGCCTCGTACGGGTCCTTGGCCAGCAGCATCTCGGCGTACCCGGATATCTGGCTGTTGCGGTACTGCGCGGACGCCAGCTGCGAGGCCAGGTCGGTGCCGGTGTCGACGGCCTCCTGCTGGCGCGCCGCCCGGGCGTTCAGGTCCTGGACGGCGGCCTGCTGCTCGGCGAGCCGGGCGACCGTGCCGTTGTACTGCTCGGTGGCGGCCTCGGCCTGCTGGTAGAGGGTGTGCAGCTGCTCCAGCAGCGGGCCCAGGGTGCGCTTGGCGTCGGCCAGCGGGTCGGACCCGGGGGCGACGGTCGGCGCGGCGATCGTGGCGCCCGGGTCGGGCGCGGCGTGGGCGGCGGAGGCGAACGGCAGGGCCAGTGCGGCGACGGCGAGCACCGCCCCGCAGCGCAGCGCGGCCCGCACCCACGGCCGCTGTCCGGTCGAATCCGTGCGCTGCCCTGCCCCCATCGGCCGGCCCTCCCCTGCTGCTGCGTCGGCGATCGGACCGATCCTGCCACGGGGAGGGCGGTTCCCGGCAGGTCTCCCGGGGGGCGCGAAGTGAGTTCTCATCCGCGCGGGGGTGTGACAACCCTCTCATCGCCCGCCCCGATCTCCATGGAAATCCGACGGATCGGCAACTCCCGCGCCATTCAAGGAACCCCGACTCCGCGCCCAGTTAACCTCCCGTTCACCGAGGCTTCCTACGGTCGCCCCGGACAGCAACGTCAGTCCGACACCTTCGACGATTGTTTGGGTATGGAACACATCACGTTCCTGGTGGCCGTTGTGATCATCACGGCGCTCGCCTTCGACTTCACGAACGGCTTCCACGACACCGCCAACGCGATGGCCACCTCCATCGCCACCGGCGCCCTCAAGCCCAAGGTCGCCGTGGCCATCGCCGCGGTGCTGAACTTCGCCGGCGCCTTCCTCTCGGTGAAGGTGGCCACCACCATCTCGGGCGGCATCGTCAACGAGAAGGCCGGACTGCAGCCCTCGATCATCTTCGCCGCCCTGGTCGGCGCGATCCTGTGGAACCTGCTGACCTGGCTGAAGGGCCTCCCCTCGTCCTCCTCGCACGCCCTGTACGGCGGCCTGATCGGCGCGACCGTGGTCGGCGCGGGCTTCGGCGGGGTCAACTTCACCACCGTCGTCTCCAAGATCCTGATACCCGCGGTCGCCTCCCCGATCATCGCGGGCCTGGCCTCCTGGGGCGCCACCAAGCTGGCGTACCTGATCACCCGGGGCACCCCCACCAGTGAGAAGGGCTTCCGGCGCGGCCAGATGTTCTCCTCCTCGCTGATCTCGCTGGCGCACGGCACCAACGACGCGCAGAAGACCATGGGCATCATCACGCTGACCCTGATCTCGGCCGGCCAGCTGCACAAGGGCGACGGCCCGCCGACCTGGGTGATCATCAGCGCCGGTCTGGCGATCGCGCTGGGCACCTACATGGGCGGCTGGCGGATCATCCGCTCGATGGGCTCCGGCCTGGCGGACATCCGGCCGCCGCAGGGCTTCGCCTCGGAGACCGCCGCCGCCACCGTGATCCTGACCTCCTCGCACATGGGCTACGGCCTGTCCACCACCCAGGTCTGCTCCGGCGGCATCATGGGCGCCGGCCTGGGCGGCCCGTCGGGCAAGCTGCGCTGGGGCATGGTCCGCCGCATGGTCTACACCTGGGGCCTGACCCTGCCGGCCGCCGCCGTGGTGTCCGGGGTGGCCGCGCTGGTCGCCGATCAGGGCGACTGGGGCGTGGCCGTGGTCGGCCTGGCGCTGGTGCTCGGCGCCGGCTCGATGTGGCTGGTCTCCCGCCGCCAGCCGGTGCACGCCGGCAACGTGAACGACAGCGCCACGGTGGACCTCCCGGTCACCGCCGCCCCGACCGGCCAGACCACCGTCGCGGCCTGAGAGGACCTCCGTCATGCACATCAAGTGGGCCGCACTGGCCGAGACCGCGGGCGTCAGCCTGGCCGTCACCCTCGCGGTGGTCGCCGTCTTCGCCCTGGGCAACCTCGCCCTGTCCCGCCGCGAGGCCGCCGTCGCGGCCGGCAACGGCAAGGGCGTCCCGGCCCTGGTGGCCGCGGGCGTCTGCTTCGCCGCCTGCGCCGCGGTGGTGCTGTACGGCATCTCGCTGATCGCCGCCAAGTAGCGCCGCGCGACCAGTAGCGCCGCACGACGAAGGCCCCCGCCGGACCGGCGGGGGCCTTCTCGCATGTCGGCTGTCGACGGGAGGGTCAGTCGGCGGCCACCGCCGCGGGCTCGGCGGCGGGGGCGGCGGTGCGCTCGTCGACGGCGGTGCGCAGCGGCACCTCGCGGATGAACAGCACCAGCAGGAAGCCGACCACGGCGAACGGAGCGGCGATCAGGAAGACGGTGCCGACGCCGTGGCCGAACGCGTCGGTGACCAGGGGGACGATCCGGGCCGGCAGCGCGTGCAGGTCGGGGATGCCGTCGCCGACGCCACCGGCGGCCGGGATGCCGGCCTTGGCGAAGTTCTCCGCCAGGTAGGAGGCGACCTTGTGGCCGAGCAGCGCGCCGAGCGCCGAGACGCCCATCGCACCGCCCATGGTGCGGAAGAAGGTGACCACCGAGCTGGCCGCGCCGAGCTCGTGGCGCGGGACGGTGTTCTGCACGGCGAGCACCAGGTTCTGGCTGGTGAGGCCGAGGCCGATGCCGGCCACCGCCATGTAGAGCGACAGCAGGGCGTACGAGGTGTCGGCCCGGGCGGTGCCCATCAGGCCCAGGCCGACGGCCAGCATGACGGTGCCGCCGACCAGGTAGCCCTTCCACTTGCCGTACTTGCTGATGAGCTTCCCGGCCACGGTGGAGGAGACCGCGAGGCCGAGGATCATCGGCAGCGTGAGCAGGCCGGCCTGGGTGGGGGTCTTCTCCTTGGCGAGCTGGAAGTACTGGCCGAGGAAGGTGGTGGTGCCGTACATGCCGACGCCGACGAACGCGGAGGCGACCGAGGCGAGCGCGACGGTGCGGTGGCGGAACAGGTCGAGCGGGATCAGCGGTTCGGCGGCGCGCTTCTCGACGGCGACGAACAGCGCGGCCAGCGCCAGGCCGCCGATCACCATCACCGCGGTCTGCCAGGACAGCCAGTCGTAGTTCTTGCCGGCCAGCGAGATCCAGATCATCAGCAGGCTGACGGCGGCGGTGATCAGCACCGCGCCCAGGTAGTCGATCTTCGGCTTGCGGACGGCCTGCTCGGGGAGCTTGAGGGTGCGCTGCAGCACCAGGATGGCGGCCACCGCGAACGGGATGCCGACGTAGAAGCACCAGCGCCAGCCGAGCCAGGAGGTGTCCACGATGACGCCGCCGATCAGCGGGCCGCCGATGGTGGCGAGCGCGAAGACCGCGCCGAAGTAGCCGCTGTACCGGCCGCGCTCGCGCGGGGAGACCATCGCGGCCAGGCAGATCTGGCCGAGCGCGATGACGCCGCCGGCGCCGATGCCCTGCAGCACCCGGCAGAAGATCAGCATGCCGATGCTCTGCGAGAGGCCCGCCAGCGCCGAGGAGAGCACGTAGATCACCATGGCGATCTGGACCAGCAGCTTCTTGCTGACCAGGTCGGAGAGCTTGCCCCAGAGCGGGGTGGCCGCGGTGATCGACAGCAGGGCGGCGGTGACCACCCAGGTGTAGGCGGACTCGCCGCCGTGCAGGTCGGCGAGGATCCGCGGGAGCGCGTTGGAGACGACCGTGGAGGACAGCACGGCCACGAACAGGCCGAGCAGCAGGCCCGAGAGGGCTTCGAGGACTTGGCGGTGGGACATCTGGGTCTGCATGGGTGTCTGGAGGGGGGTCGTCGACATGCGCTTCCTTCGGCCGAAAATTCGTTGCCTCAAGCAACTATACGCAGATAGTTGACTAGAGCAACTTTCTTCAAGCCCAGGTAAAGGATTCCTCCCGACGCCCCGCTCAGACCCCTTCGGTCAGCTCGTTGAACCGCTCCAGCAGCCGCGCGAACTGCTCCAGCTCGCTCAGCTCCCAGGCCGCCAGCGCGGCCCGGAAGCGCGCCATCCGCGCTTCCCGGGCGGCTGCGAACCGCCGCTCGCCCTCCTCGGTCAGGGACACCAGCGAGGCCCGCCGGTCCAGCGGATCCGTCTCCCGGCACAGCAGGCCCAGCTCCTCGATCGCCCGGATCTGCCGGCTCACCGTGGCCTTGCCCACCCCGAAGTGCAGCCCGATGTCGGTCACCCGCACCCGCCCGGACTCCCGGATGAAGGAGAGCAGCACGTACGCCCCGGCCTCCAGCTCGGGATGCACCAGCCGGGAGACCTCGGCCGCCCGCGCCCGGCTGCGCCGGAACAGCGTCGCCACCTCGCGCTCGACCGCGAGAAATGCCAGTTCGGCGGCGTCCGGATCCGCCACGGGGTCGTTCATGGCGCTCAGTATCGCGCAGGCCGCGCCTCCCCCGATGCGCAACTGTTTCATGATATGAAGTATCCGTTTTGCGTACTGGCACCGGATTGATAGGGAGATGCCCAGACATGGCAGAGCCTGCAAAGGGCTTCGTCAACGAGTTCAAGGACGCGGTGACGCCGCGCGCGTTCTTCCTGGTGGTCGCCGTCCTGCTGCTCCAGCTCGGCTTCATCACCTCGTACGTGGGCGCGCTCCACCAGCCGAAGCCGCACGAGCTGTCGATCGCCGTGGTGGCCCCGCCCGAGGTCGCCCCGAAGCTGACCGCCGCCCTGGAGTCCGTCCCGGACAACGCGGTGCGCGCCTCCGTCGAGCCGGACGCGGCCACCGCGCAGGCCCGGATCAAGGACCAGAAGATCTACGCGGCCTGGGTGTTCGACCCGGCCGGCACCCAGGACACCCTGCTGGTCGCGGAGGCCCGGGGCCCGGCCGCGTCCGGCGCCGCCGAGCAGATCGTCACCAAGGTCGCGGCGAGCCAGCACCGCACCGTGGAGGTGAAGGACACCATTCCGCTGGCCTCCGGCGACGGCAAGGGCCTGTCCAGCTTCTACCTGGTGGTCGGCTGGTGCGTCGGCGGCTACCTGGTCGCCTCGATCCTCGGCGTCAGCGCCGGCGCCCGCCCCGCCAACACCGCCCGCGCCGGCCTCCGGCTGGGCACCCTGGCGCTGTACTCGGTCGCCGCGGGCATCGGCGGCACCCTGATCACCGGTCCGATCCTGGACGCGCTGCCCGGCTCGATCCTGGCCCTGAGCGCGATCGGCGCGCTGGTGGTGTTCGCGGTCGGCGCGGTCACCATGGCGATGCAGTGCCTGTTCGACATCGTCGGCATCGGCCTGGCCGTGCTGGTGTTCGTCGTACTGGGCAACCCGAGCGCGGGCGGCGTCTACCCGCCGCCGCTGCTGCCGACGTTCTGGCGGGCGATCGGCGAGTGGATCCCGAACGGCGCCGGCACCTCGGCCACCCGCTCGGTCGCCTACCTGGGTTCGAGCGCGCTCGGCCTGCCGCTGACGGTGCTCGCGGTCTGGGCGGCCGTCGGCGTCGCGGTGACCTTCCTCGCGGCGGCCCGCAAGCCGCTGCTCGGCCGCCCCGCCCCCAACGGGGCGTGAGCGGCCGGTTCGAACGGGGCGGGGGTCAGACCCGCTCGGGCTCCCGCCCCTGTTCCTGCGCCGTCACCCGGTCCGAGAGCCGGGTGAACACGAAGCGGTTCATCGCCCAGTAGCGGAACACCATCGCCACCAGGGTGCCGATGATCATTCCGCTGACGAAGTCGGCGACTTCCTGGGTGAAGTGGCTGACGTCCGGCTCCCGCAGGTCGAACAGGTACCGGGAGGCCACCAGCGGAAGGTCGTTCACGCCGACCGCGAGGGCGCTGACCACCACGAACAGCACGGCCTCGCGCTGCTTCCCGGCGGCCCGGAAGGACCACTGCCGGTTCAGCACGTACGACACCGCGGTGGCGATCACGGTCGCCACGGTCAGCGCGACGACCGGCTTGGCTTCGAACACGGTCATCTTCAGGGCGAAGTTGATCAGCATGGTGAGCACGAAGCAGGTTCCTCCGACCACGAGGAACTTCACCAGCTTGCGGTGCTTGACCAGGAACGGGCGGTAGCGCTCCGGAACTGCGGTCAGCGCGCGCTGCGTAGGGGACGGCATGCCGGAAGTCTGCCACGGGCCCGAATCGGCAACCACCAGGGGCCGCGAAGTGGACGCTCCGCGACCCCTGGTACACCGTCAGGCGGCGGCGACCAGCACGTCCGCCGGCTCCAGCGCCAGCCGCAGCACCTCGCGGACGTCGGCGACGGCGTGCACCGTCAGCCGCTCCAGCACCTCGGCGGGCACGTCGTCCAGGTCCGCCTCGTTGCGCTTGGGGATGATCACCGTGGTGACCCCGGCCCGGTCCGCGGCCAGCAGCTTCTGCTTGACCCCGCCGATCGGCAGCACCCGGCCGGTCAGCGACACCTCGCCGGTCATCGCCACGTCGGGGCGCACCTTGCGGCCGGACAGCAGCGAGGCCAGCGCCGTGGTCATCGTGATGCCCGCGCTCGGGCCGTCCTTCGGCACCGCGCCGGCCGGCACGTGCAGGTGGATGCCCCGCTCGCGCAGGCCCGTCACCGGCAGCTCCAGCTCGGCGCCGCGCGAGCGCAGGTAGGAGAGCGCGATGTGCGCCGACTCCTTCATCACGTCGCCCAGCTGCCCGGTCAGCGTCAGCCCGGTCGAGCCGGTCTCGGCGTCCGCCAGCGAGGCCTCGATGTAGAGGACGTCGCCGCCGGCGCCGGTGACCGCCAGGCCGGTCGCCACGCCGGGCACCGCGGTGCGCCGCTCGGCCGGCTCCTGCGCCGACTCCGGCACGTGGTGCGGCCGGCCCAGCAGCGCCCGCAGGTCGTCCGGCCCGATCGCGGCGGGCAGCGCGCGCTCGCCGAGTTCGGTCTGCGCGGCGACCTTGCGCAGGATCCGGGCGATCGCCCGCTCCAGGTTCCGGACGCCCGCCTCCCGGGTGTACTCGGCGGCGAGCCGGCGGAGCACCTCCTCGTCCACGGTCAGCTGCTCGGCGGCCAGGCCCGCGTTGGCGAGCTGGCGGGGCAGCAGGTGGTCGCGGGCGATGGCGACCTTCTCGTCCTCGGTGTAGCCGTCCAGCCGGACCAGGTCCATCCGGTCCAGCAGCGGCTCCGGGATCGCCTCCAGCACGTTGGCGGTGGCCAGGAACACCACGTCCGAGAGGTCGAGCTCGACCTCCAGGTAGTGGTCGCGGAAGGTGTGGTTCTGCGCCGGGTCCAGCACCTCCAGCAGCGCCGCCGCCGGGTCGCCCCGGTAGTCCGAGCCGACCTTGTCGATCTCGTCCAGCAGCACCACCGGGTTCATCGACCCGGCTTCCTTGATCGCCCGGACGATCCGGCCGGGGATGGCGCCCACGTACGTCCGCCGGTGGCCGCGGATCTCCGCCTCGTCCCGGACGCCGCCCAGCGCGACCCGGACGAACGACCGGCCCATCGCCTTCGCCACCGACTCGCCGAGCGAGGTCTTGCCGACGCCGGGCGGCCCGACCAGCGCCAGCACCGCGCCGCCCGCCCGTCGTCCACCGCCCTTCCCGGGAGGCGCTGCGCGCCGCACGTCCTGCTGCCCGTCGGGCTGGTCAAGGCCCTGCTCGGCCCGGCGCTTGCGGACCGCCAGGTACTCGACGATCCGGTCCTTCACGTCCGCGAGGCCGGTGTGGTCGGCGTCCAGCACGGCCCGCGCGGCGGCGATGTCGTAGGCGTCCTCGGAGCGCTCGTTCCACGGCAGCTCCAGCACGGTGTCCAGCCAGGTGCGGATCCACGAGCCCTCGGGCGACTGGTCGCTGGAGCGCTCCAGCTTGTCGACCTCCTTGAGCGCGGCCTCCCGGACCTTCTCCGGCAGCGCCGCCGCCTCCACCCGGGAGCGGTAGTCGTCCTCCTCGGTGCCGGCGTCGCCGTTCAGCTCGGCCAGCTCCTTGCGCACCGCCTCCAGCTGGCGCCGCAGCAGGAACTCCTTCTGCTGCTTGGCGACGCCCTCCTCGACGTCCTTGCGGATGGTGTCGTTGACCTCCTCCTCCGCGAGGTGCTCGCGCAGCAGGCCGAGCGCGTACTCCAGCCGGGCCGGGCGGTCCGCCTCCAGCAGCACCTTCAGCTTCTGCTCGGCGGTCGCGAACGGCGCGTACCCGATGTTGTCGGCGAGCTCGCCGATGTCCTCGATCGCGGCCACCCGGTCGACGATCTGCCAGGCCCCGCGCCGGCGCAGCCACTTCGTGGACAGCGCCTTGTACTCCTTGACCAGCTCGGCGGCCCGGCCGGCCACCGGCAGCCCAGGGTCGGACTCCTTGAACGGCGTGGTCTCGACCCACAGCGCCGCGCCCGGCCCGGTCGTCCCCGCGCCGATCCGCACCCGTCGGACGGCCCGGACCAGCGCCGCCGGGTCCCCGTCCGCCAGCCGCCCGACCTGCTCGACCGTCGCCAGCGCGCCCACCGCCGCGTAGGAGCCGTCCAGCCGCGGCACCAGCAGCACCTGCGGCTTGCCCCCGCCGCTCCCCGCCCTGGCCGCCTCCACGGCGGCCCTCACCTCCGGATCCGAGAGCTCCAGCGGGACCACCATGCCGGGAAGCACCACCTCGTCGTCGAGCGGCAGCACAGGCAGAGTGAGCGGAACGGACGTCGATGCCATGATCTCTCCCCAGTCAGTGAAGTTGAGTCGACCTGACTAAGGATCGGTGGCGGCGGATTGTTCCCCGGCCGCTGTTCACCCTGAGCGAAGGCCCCCGGACGGGAGCGGGCGCGGGCGCACCGCTACGAAGCGCCCTCCGCCGCCGCGGCCTTCCACGCCGCCGCCCGGCGGGGGCGTCGCGGTTCCCGCCCCCTCCGCAGCCACGGCCACAGCGCGACGCCGACCAGCAGCGCCGCCGGATGCCCCACCGAGGTCACCAGGTCGGGGTCGGAGAGCAGCTGGTTGCCGATCAGCGCCAGTCCCGCCCCCAGCGCGACCGCCCGGCCGGCCGGCCGCAGCAGTCCGGCCAGTCCGCCGAGCGAGGCCAGCACGCCGTAGCTGACGCCGATGTCGATGGCGTCGAGGACGTCCGGGGCGGCCCCGCCGCTCGCCACCGCGCCGAGCACCACGCCCTGCGAGAGCAGCGTCGCGCCGATGTGGCCGGCCGCGAAGACGCCGAGGGCGCGGATGCCGCCGATCCGCCGTTCCAGTGGTGCGACGGTGACGCCGAAGGCCCAGAAGTAGGGCATCCACACCGAGCCGGCGACCCACAGTCCGCTGCCGACGAGCGAGAGCGCGGGGTGCACCATCAGGTTGTGCGCGTCGGTGGAGGAGACCGCCTGGAGCCGGTGGACCGTCTCGGGGTCGCCGAACCGCGCGTAGAGGGTGGTGCCGAGCAGCAGTGCGAGGTAACCGAGTGCGAACGGGTTGGTCCGGGGGGTGGGTATCGCGCGCAGCCCGGGCCGGATCAGCCGTCGTCGCAGTTCCGCGCTGGTCATGGTGCCTCCCGAACGCCTCGTCCGACCCACCATAAGCGGGGCGGCTGAGAGGTGTCTGAGGAAGTCCTGTGAAGACCTCTGACCGCGCATATGCCGCTCGCACACGTACCGTTACAGCTCGCAAGTGCTGCGGGTAAGGTACTGGCCCGTGCCCGTCCGATCGGGGACCTGCCAAACATGACGGTCCGCGGCCGGAATCCTCCGGTCCGCCCGCCCGGGCGGGGACGGCGTCCGTACGCTGCCAGGAGCAGCACCGGCGGGCGGGGCACAGCCCACGACGGAACAAGACGACTACGAAGCGGAGCCCGCCGTCCCCACAGGCGGCCGGCCCGCAGCCCTGGGGGCGGTGGCGTGACCGTGACAGAGATCCAGCAAGAGACGATGAGCAGTGGCCCGGTGGGTACCCAGCGACGGGTGCTCGTCGTGGAGGACGAGCCGACCATCGCGGAGTCGATCGCGGCGCGGCTGGGCGCCGAGGGCTTCAAGGTGGCGGTGGCCCACGACGGGCCGGGCGCGGTGGACGGCTTCCACACCTGGCAGCCGGACCTGGTGGTGCTCGACATCATGCTGCCGGGCTTCGACGGCCTGGAGGTCTGCCGCCGGATCCAGGCCCAGCGCCCGGTGCCGGTGCTGATGCTGACCGCGCGCGACGACGAGACGGACCTGCTGGTCGGCCTGGGCGTCGGCGCCGACGACTACATGACCAAGCCGTTCTCCATGCGCGAGCTGGCGGCCCGGGTGAACGTCCTGCTGCGCCGCGTGGAGCGCGCCCAGCAGGCCGCCCGCACACCGGCCCTCGGCAGCCTGCGCTTCGGTGAACTGGAGATCGACCACGTGCAGCGCCGGGTCCGGCTGGGCTCGGGCGACGTGCACCTGACCCCGACGGAGTTCGACCTGCTGGCCTGCCTGGCGGCGCAGCCGCGCGCGGTGCTCACCCGCGAGCAGCTGCTGGCCGAGGTGTGGGACTGGACCGACGCGTCCGGGACCCGCACGGTGGACAGCCACGTGAAGGCGCTGCGCCGGAAGATCGGGGCGAGCTGGATCCGCACGGTGCACGGCGTGGGGTACGCGCTGGAGGCTCCGCTGTCCTGACCGGGCGCCGCCGGTCCGGGCCTCCGGGGGGCCCGCGCGGCGGTCCGGTCGTTCACGGGGGGACGGACGAGCTGAAGGACACCATGACCTTTCCACAGCAACGCAACGGGGAAGCCGAGCCGACCCCGCGGCCCCCGCTCGCGGTGCGCGCCGCGCGCCGGGTGTGGGCCGACATCCGCCCGTTCGACCCGGTGCGCTCGGTGAAGGGCAAGCTGGCCCTGCTGGTGGTCGTCTCGGTGGTGCTGGCCACCGGCATGGTGGTGGTGGCGATCCGGTCGGAGACCCAGATCCGGATCATCATGATCTTCTCGCTGATCGCCTCGCTGCTGTTCATGCAGTTCCTGGCGAACGGCCTGACCGCGCCGCTGCGGGACATGACGGCGGCCGCCCGGTCGATGGCCGCGGGCGACTACAGCGCCCGGGTGCACGTGTCCTCGCGGGACGAGATCGGCGAGCTGGCCGACACCTTCAACCGGATGGCCGGCGACCTGGAGGCCGCCGACCGGCACCGCCGGGAGCTGATCGCCAACGTCTCGCACGAGCTGCGCACGCCGATCGCGGCGCTCCGCGGCCTGCTGGAGAACGTGGTGGACGGCGTGGTGAAGCCGGACCCGAAGAACCTGGGCACCGCCCTGGAGCAGACCGAGCGCCTCGGCCGGCTGGTCACCCACCTGCTGGACCTGTCGAAGCTGGACGACGGCGTGGTCCCGCTGGACTCCCGCCCGTTCCTGGTGCGGGAGTTCCTGGACGGCGTGCTGCGGGGCGTGACGGTGGACGGCGCGACGGCGGGCGGCGCGTACGCCCGGCGCGAGGACGTGCGGCTGGCGCTCGACGTGCAGCCGGCCGACCTGGCGGCGGTGGCGGACGCGGAGCGGCTGCACCAGGTGGTGGCCAACCTGGTGGACAACGCGTGCAAGCACTCGCCGGCCGGCGGCACCGTCACGGTGCGGGCCCGGGCGGCGGACGGCGGCGGGCTGCTGCTGACCGTGCAGGACCAGGGTCCGGGCATTCCGCTCGCGGACCGGGAGCGGGTGTTCGAGCGGTTCGGCCGCAGCGGTTCGCCGACCGCGCTGGGCCCGGGCAGCGACGGCGGGACCGGCCTGGGGCTGGCGATCGCCCGCTGGGCGGTGGACCTGCACGGCGGCCGCATCCGGGTGGCGGAGGCCGCCGCGGGCTGCCGGATCGAGGTCACCCTGCCGGGTGAGGCGCCGGTTCCCGGCTAGCGTCGGCCCGCCGCGGCGTTTGTGGCGGAACCGGTACAAAGCGGGGTGGCGGCCCGGCGGGGGACGCCGTCCGACCGGCCGGAACGCCGATTCGTCCGATTTTCACTCGGTATGGCAGTGGTCGGCCCTGCCCCGGTTCCCCGATTTCCGGCATCTCTAACGCAAGGTTCCGGCCAAAATCCGGTCGGACGATGTGATCTGGGCGACGCCTGACCACCGGGGACTGCGCGATCACTGGTCGGAGGCGTAGCCTTAATCCCCGCTGTCCACCATCCCAAAAGGAAGCGGAAGAGGGCGGTTGCCCCGTGTCGCCACACCAAGAAACCCCCAGCTCGGCAAGCTCCACTGGCTTCGGCCCCAATGAGTGGCTCGTCGACGAGATCTACCAGCAGTACCTCCAGGACCCGGCCTCGGTCGACCGCGCCTGGTGGGACTTTTTCGCCGACTACAAGCCCGGTACCGAGGTGACTCCAGTGACCCAGGCCGCAACTCCGGTCGGCTCCCAGCCGGCCCCCGTTGCCGCTCCCGTTGCCGCTGCTCCGGCCGCGCCCGCCCCCGCTGCCCCGGCCGCCGCTCCGGCGCCCGCGCAGCCGGCGGCCGCCCCCGCGCCGCTGGCCGCCGCTCCCGCCGCCCCGCCCGCGCCGAAGGCCGCGGCTCCGGCCGCCCCGGCGAAGGCCGCCGCGGAGGGGCCCGAGCTGATCCAGCTCCGCGGCCCGGCGAAGGCCGTGGCGTCGAACATGGACGCTTCGCTGGAGGTTCCGACCGCCACCTCGGTGCGCGCGGTGCCCGCCAAGCTGCTGATCGACAACCGCATCGTCATCAACAACCACCTGCAGCGCGCCCGCGGCGGCAAGGTGTCCTTCACCCACCTGATCGGCTACGCGCTGGTCCAGGCCGTGAAGGCCAACCCGGGCATGAACTACAGCTACAAGGTGGAGGACGGCAAGTCCTACCTGGTGAAGCCCGAGCACGTGAACCTGGGCCTCGCCATCGACCTGGTCAAGCCGAACGGCGACCGCCAGCTGGTCGTCGCGGCGATCAAGAAGGCCGAGACGCTCGACTTCTTCGGCTTCTGGCAGGCCTACGAGGACATCGTCCGCCGGGCCCGCGCCAACAAGCTGACCATGGACGACTTCACCGGCGTCACGGTCTCGCTGACCAACCCGGGCGGCATCGGCACCGTGCACTCCGTGCCGCGCCTGATGCAGAACCAGGGCACCATCGTCGGCGTCGGCGCGATGGAGTACCCGGCCGAGTTCCAGGGCTCCTCCCCGGAGACCCTGGCCCGCCTGGGCGTCTCCAAGATCATGACGCTCACCTCGACCTACGACCACCGGGTCATCCAGGGCGCGGCCTCGGGCGAGTTCCTGCGCTCGATCCACCAGCTGCTGCTGGGCGCGAACAACTTCTACGACGAGGTGTTCGAGTCCCTCCGGATCCCGTACGAGCCGGTGCGCTGGGCCACCGACGTGGCGACCACCCACGACGACGAGGTCAACAAGACCGCGCGCGTCATGGAGCTCATCCACTCCTACCGGGTCCGCGGCCACCTGATGGCCGACACCGACCCGCTGGAGTACATGCAGCGCAAGCACCCCGACCTGGACGTCACCACGCACGGCCTCACCCTGTGGGACCTGGAGCGCGAGTTCGCGGTCGGCGGCTTCGGCGGCCAGAAGATGATGAAGCTCCGCGACATCCTCGGCCTGCTGCGCAACACCTACTGCCGCACCGTCGGCATCGAGTACATGCACATCCAGGACCCGGCCCAGCGCAGCTGGCTGCAGGAGCGCCTGGAGAAGCCGTACACCAAGCCGGAGCGCGAGGAGCAGCTGCGCATCCTGCGCCGGCTGAACTCGGCCGAGGCGTTCGAGACGTTCCTGCAGACCAAGTACGTCGGGCAGAAGCGTTTCTCGCTGGAGGGCGGCGAGTCGCTCATCCCGCTGCTGGACGCCACCATCGACGCCGCCGCCGAGCACCGCCTCGACGAGGCCGTCATCGGCATGGCGCACCGCGGCCGCCTGAACGTGCTGGCGAACATCGTCGGCAAGCCGTTCGGCAAGATCTTCGGCGAGTTCGAGGGCAACCTCGACCCGAAGTCGATGCACGGCTCGGGCGACGTCAAGTACCACCTGGGCTCCGAGGGCACCTTCACCGGCCTGGACGGCGAGACCATCAAGGTGTCGCTGGCCGCCAACCCGTCCCACCTGGAGACCGTCGACCCGGTCGTCGAGGGCATCGCCCGCGCCAAGCAGGACATCCTGGACTTCGGCGGCACGACCTTCCCGGTCCTGCCGATCCAGATCCACGGCGACGCGGCCTTCGCGGGCCAGGGCGTGGTCGCGGAGACCCTGAACATGTCGCAGCTGCGCGGCTACCGCACCGGCGGCACCGTGCACATCGTGGTCAACAACCAGGTCGGCTTCACCGCCGCCCCGACCTCCTCGCGCTCGTCGATGTACTGCACCGACGTGGCCCGGATGATCGAGGCGCCGATCTTCCACGTGAACGGCGACGACCCGGAGGCCGTGGTCCGCGTGGCGCGGCTGGCCTTCGAGTTCCGCCAGGCGTTCCACAAGGACGTCGTGATCGACCTCATCTGCTACCGCCGCCGCGGTCACAACGAGGCCGACAACCCGTCGTTCACCCAGCCGCTGATGTACGACCTGATCGACAAGAAGCGCTCGGTGCGCAAGCTGTACACCGAGGCGCTGATCGGTCGCGGCGACATCACCATGGAAGAGGCGGAGCAGGCGCTCCAGGACTTCCAGGGCCAGCTGGAGAAGGTGTTCGCGGAGGTCCGCGAGGCCACCACCGCTCCGGCCCCGGCCGAGACCGGCCGTCCGGTCGCGGACTTCCCGGTCTCCATCCAGACCGGCATCTCCGCCGAGATGGTCAAGCGGATCGCCGCCTCGCAGGTCAACCTGCCGGACTGGCTGACCGTGCACCCGCGCCTGCTGCCGCAGCTGCAGCGCCGCGCCGCCTCGATCGAGGACAACACGATCGACTGGGCGACCGGCGAGGCGCTCGCCATCGGCTCGCTGCTGATGGAGGGCCACCCGGTCCGCCTGGCCGGCCAGGACTCCCGCCGCGGCACCTTCGGCCAGCGCCACGCGGTGCTGATCGACCGGAACACCGGCGAGGACTACACCCCGCTGATGTACCTGACCGAGGACCAGGCCCGCTTCACCGTCTACGACTCGCTGCTCAGCGAGTACGCGGCGATGGGCTTCGAGTACGGCTACTCGCTGACCCGCCCGAACGCGCTGGTCATGTGGGAGGCGCAGTTCGGCGACTTCGTCAACGGCGCGCAGACCATGGTCGACGAGTACATCGCGTCCGCCGAGCAGAAGTGGGGCCAGCACTCCGGCGTCACCCTGCTGCTGCCGCACGGCTACGAGGGCCAGGGACCGGACCACTCGTCCGCCCGCCCGGAGCGCTTCCTGCAGCTGTGCGCGCAGAACAACATGACGGTCGCGATGCCGACCCTGCCGTCGAACTACTTCCACCTGCTGCGCTGGCAGGCGCACAACCCGCACCACAAGCCGCTGGTCGTCTTCACCCCGAAGTCGATGCTGCGTCTGAAGGCCGCGGCGTCCGCCGCCTCCGAGTTCACCAGCGGCTCGTTCCGCCCGGTGATCGGCGACAGCACGGTGGACCCGGCGCAGGTCCGCAAGGTGGTCATCACCTCCGGCAAGTTCTACTACGACCTGGAGGCGGCCCGGACCGAGCGCGGCGTCACCGACACCGCCATCGTCCGCGTCGAGCGCCTGTACCCGCTGCCGATCGCCGAGCTCCAGGAGGAGCTGGCCCGCTACGGCGAGAACGTCCAGTTCGTCTGGGCGCAGGAGGAGCCGGCCAACCAGGGTGCCTGGCCGTTCATCGCGATGAACCTGGTCGACCACCTGCAGGTCGTCATCGGCCGCTCCGCCAACGGCGGCGCCCGCCTGCGCCGGGTCGCCCGCACGGCCTCCTCGGCCCCCGCGGTCGGCTCGGCCAAGCGTCACGCGGCCGAGCAGAAGGCGCTGGTCGACGAGGTGTTCGCGCTCTGACGCGCTGACGCCGCCCGGCCCGCACGGCCCCCGTCCCCGGTCTCCGGGGGCGGGGGCCGTCGCCGTTCCCGGGACCGGCCGGTTCCTTTGCGCCGCACGGGAACTGACGGATCGATAGGTTGTCCTTCGCCGGTTTCCGCCGCCGGGCCGCGGCGCCTCCCACGGGCGCGGCCCGGCCGGGTTCGCTCGTTCCGAGGGGGATTCGCCGCATGCCGTCCGACAGTCCGCAGCACTCCGTCCCGCTTCCGCCGGTGTTCCAGCCGCTGCTCCCGGACGATCCGCGGGAGGTCGGCGGCTACCGGCTGTTCGCCCGGCTGGGGTCGGGCGGGATGGGCCGGGTCTACCTGTCGTACACGCCGGGCGGGCGGCCGGTGGCGGTGAAGGTGGTCCGCCCGGAGTTCGCCGAGGACGGCGAGTTCCGGCGCCGGTTCGCGCAGGAGGTGAGCAGCGCGCAGCGGATCCACGGGCTGTACACCGCGCAGGTGATCGACTCGGGCGGCCTGGACTCCGGGGCGCCGTGGCTGGTCACCTCGTACGTGCCGGGGCCGTCGCTGCAGCAGGTGGTGCGCGAGCACGGGGCGCTGCCGGTGCGCACGGTGCTGCTGCTGGTCGGCGGGATCGCGGAGGCGTTGCAGGCGATCCACAGCGTCGCGGTGGTGCACCGGGACCTGAAGCCGGCGAACGTGCTGGTGGCGGCGGACGGGCCGCGGGTGATCGACTTCGGGATCGCCCGGGCGGCCGACGCGACCGCGCTGACCGGCACCGGCTACCGGATCGGCTCGCCCGCGTTCATGTCGCCCGAGCAGGCGCAGGGCGGTCCGATCACCCCGGCCACCGACGTGTTCGCGCTGGGCTCGCTGACGGCGTACGTGGCGGGCGGCGCCCCGCCGTTCGGGGACGGGCCGGACAGTGCGGTGCTGTACCGGGTGGTGCACGAGGAGCCGGACCTGGGAGGCGTCCCGCCGGCGCTGCGCGAGTTGGTGGCGCGCTGCCTGGCGAAGGCTCCGCAGGACCGGCCGACGCCGCCGGAGCTGATCCGGGCGGCCCGTGAACACCCGGTGGTCGGCGGGCAGTTGAGGTTCGGCGAGGACTGGCTGCCGGGCCGGGTGAACACCGAGATCACCCGCCGGGCGGACCTGCCGCGGACCCCGCCGACGCCGCTGCCGGTACCGGAGGCCGCCCCCGTGCCGACCGTCGTGCCGGTGCCCACCATGCCGTCCGCTCCCCCGCTGGTCCCGGCTCCCGTGCCCGCCCCGGCGCCCGCCCCGGCTCCGGCCCGGGAGGAGCCGCACCCGGCGCCGCGCGGCGGGGTGTCGTGGCGGACCCTGCTGGTGGTGGTCCTGGTGGCGCTGCTGGCGGGCACGGCCGGCGGGCTGGCGCTGATGCGGGGCCTGCAGAAGGACGACGGCGGCGCCTCCGGGCAGGCCGGCCCGACCGCCTCCGGCACCCGCGACGGCGCGAACGCGGGCGGCGGCGACCGGGTGCCGTCCTCGCCGCCGCCGTCCGCCACCCGGCCGGGCGCCTCGGCCTCGCCGCGGGAGTCCGCCCCGGCCGGCGGCTACGTCGCGGTGTACGAGAACCGGGAGCTCTCCTCGCCCAGCTCCGACTACGGCTTCGACCTGCCGAACGGCCGGGTGGCGCCGAGCGGGACGCCCGCGACCTTCGTGGACCCGACCGCGGACGGGCTGCGGTTGGACACCGACTTCGACGCGTACATCGGCCGGTCGGACCCGCTCACGGCGCAGCAGTGCGCGGACGGCATCGACCGCAGCCCGGCCGCCCGCCTGGGCTGGGAGGACCTGCCGGACGGGCGGGTGTTCTGCGCCCGCAACCGCAAGGACCGGAGCATCGCGGTGGTGCGGGTGGTCAGCCACGACACCGGCTCCGCCGCCGTCCGGCTGTCGATCGGCTACTACCGGCACGGGGGCTGATCGGGGCGCACTATCCTGGGCGGCGGCGTACCAGAACCACCACCCGGAGCGAGAACACCGTGTACTTCACCGACCGCGGCATCGAGGAGTTGGAGAGCCGGCGAGGCGAGGAGGAGGTCACTTTCGAGTGGCTGGCCGAGCGCCTGCGGGAGTTCGTCGACCTGAACCCGGACTTCGAGGTGCCGGTGGAGCGGCTGGCCACCTGGCTGGCCCGGCTGGACGACGAGGACGAGGACTGACGCAGCGTCACCCGCGCGGCCCGGCAGGCGATTCCGCCTGCCGGGCCGTCGGCGTTCCGGAGTCAGGGCTCGGGGTGCCCTCGGGGTCGGGTGGGGGTGCGCTCCGGGTCCGGATCGGGGCCGGACCGCCTTGACTTCCGCCGGACGCGATATATCGTAAATATCAACGACAACGCGATACATCGCGTATGGGAGGACGGGGAGCCGGACATGTTCGAGCGGACGGTAGACAGCAGCGAGACCATCACCTTCGACGAGGCCGTGCACATCCTGCACGTGCGGGTCGTCGACGGCACCGTGAACGTGGTCCCCACCGAGGGACCGGCGCGCCTCGAAGTGGCGGCCCTGGAGGGCGAGCCGCTCCAGGTCACCCTGGTCGACGGCGTGCTCACCGTCACCTACAAGGACCTCAGCTGGGCCGAGTTCGGCGAGGCCGCAAAGTCCGTGCAGAGCGTCAAGTCCTACTTCTCCGGCCTGCGTCGCAAGCGCCGCGTCGAGGTCACGCTGGCCGTCCCGGCCGCCGCCTCGGTCAAGGTCGGCACCGTCTCCGCGCACGCCACCGTCTCCGGCATCGCCGGCGAGGTCGGGGTGCACGGCGCCAGCGGCGACACCACGCTGGCCGGCCTGACCGGCGCGGTCTCCGCCAACACCGTCTCCGGCGACGTGGACGCCGAGGGCCTGTCCGGCGAGCTGAAGGTCAACACGGTCTCCGGCGCGGTGACCCTGGTGGCCGGCAGCGCCACCCGGATCCGCGCCCACTCGGTGTCCGGCGCGGTCACCCTCGACCTGGACGCCGCCACCCCCACCGACATCGGCGTCACCACCGTCTCCGGCCCGGTCGGCGTCCGACTGCCCTCCTTCGCCGACGCCAAGGTCGAGGCCGGCACCACCAGCGGCACCCTGTCCAGCGCCTTCGACGAGCTCAGCGTCGGCGGCGGCTGGGGCTCCAAGAAGCTCTCCGGCCAGCTCGGCTCCGGCCGGGGCCGCCTCCAGGTGACCACCGTCACCGGCGCGGTCACCGTCCAGCGCCGCCCCGACGCCGAGGACGACCGGCCGGCCAAGGAACTGCCCGCCAGCCCGCTCGACCTGACCAAGGAGGCCTGAGATGACCCCGGTGTTCGGCCACGGCCGGCTCCGCCTGTACCTGCTGAAGCTGCTCGACGAGAGCCCCCGGCACGGGTACGAGGTGATCCGCCTGCTGGAGGAGCGGTTCCACGGCCTGTACGCGCCCTCCGCGGGCACCGTCTACCCCCGGCTCGCCAAGCTGGAGGCCGAGGGCCTGGTCAGCCACACCACCGAGGGCGGCCGCAAGGTCTACCGGCTGACCGACACCGGGCGCACCGAACTCGCCTCCCGCCAGGACGAACTGACGGCCCTGGAGGCGGAGATCCACGACTCGGTCGGCCAGTTGGCCGGCGCCATCCGGCAGGACGTCCGGGACAGCGCCAAGGACCTGCGGGCCGAGCTGTGGCAGCAGGCCAAGGACACCCCGGCCGCCGGCGGCGACCCGTTCGCCGCGCCCTGGCAGAGCAAGGAGTCCTGGCAGCGCGCCAAGGACGAGTTCGCCCGCCTCAAGGCCGAGGCCAAGGAGCAGGCCAGGCGCGCCAAGGAGCAGGAGAAGGCGGCCCGGCAGCAGGCCAAGGCCGCGGAGGCGGAGGCCAAGCGGCTGCGCGAGCAGTCCAGGGCGGCCCGCACCGCCGCCCAGCAGGAGGCGCTGCGGCTCAAGCGCCGGATCGAGGAGCAGGTCCGCGAGCACACCTCGCACGGCGACTGGTCCACCGGCCTCGCCGAGGGCCTGGCCGAACTCACCCGCGGCCTCGGCTCGCTGGCCGACGCCGCCCGCTGGGGCTCCCCCGGCACGCCCGCCGAGGAGCCCGTCCGGATCGACCTCGACAAGGACGACGCCCCCGCCGACCTCCCCGACTGGGCCCGCACCGACCCGGCCGGCGACCCCGCCCGCGAACTGGAGCGCCTGCTCGACCGGTTCCGCGACCACGTCCGCGACACCGCCCGCGACCGCGGCGTGGACGCCGCCGGACTGGCCCGCGCCCAGCAGGCCCTGGCCGCCGCCGCCCGCGCCCTGCACCGGCGCTGACGGCGCCGGACCGGACGAAGAGCTCCCACCCGCTCGGGGCCGGGAGCTCTTCGTCCGACTCGTCCGACTCGTCCGACTCGTCCGGCTCGGACGGCCCTCAGGGCGTCAGCACCAGCTTGCCGAACACCTGGCCGCGCTCCAGCTGCTCGAACGCCTCCCGGGCGTCGGCCAGCGGGCGCACCGAGTCGATCACCGGGCGCACCCCGGAGTTCGCGCACAGCGCCAGCAGGCCGGCCAGCTCCTCCTTGGAGCCCATGGTCGAGCCGACCACCTTCAGCTCCAGGAAGAAGATCCGGTTCAGCTCGGCGGCCTTCGGGCTCGGCCCGCTGGTCGCCCCCGAGATCACGACGGTGCCGCCCGGACGCAGCGACTTCACCGAGTGCGACCAGGTCGCCGCGCCCACCGTCTCCATCACCGCGTCCACCCGCTCGGGCAGCCGGGCGCCGCTCTCGAACGCGGCGTCCGCGCCGAGCTCCACCGCGCGGGCCCGCTTGGCCTCGTCCCGGCCGGTCACCCAGACCCGCAGCCCGGCGGCCTTCGCCAGCACCACCAGCGCGGTCGACACCCCGCCGCCGGCGCCCTGCACCAGGACGGTGTCGCCCGGCTTCACGCCCGCGTTGGTGAACAGCATCCGGTACGCCGTCAGCCAGGCGGTCGGCAGGCAGGCCGCCTCCTCGAAGCTCAGCTCCTTCGGCTTCGGCAGCAGGTTCCAGGTCGGCACCGCGACGCGCTGCGCGAACGTGCCCTGGTAGCGCTCGGTGAGGATCGACCGCGGCTCGTCCGGGCCCACTCCGTGGCCGCTCTGCCCGATCACCGAGTGGATCACCACCTCGTTGCCGTGCTCGTCCACGCCGGACGCGTCGCAGCCGAGGATCATCGGCAGCCGCTCCGCGGGCAGCCCCACCCCCCGCAGCGACCACAGGTCGTGGTGGTTCAGCGTGGCGGCCTTCACCGTCACCACGCTCCACCCCGGCCGCACCTCGGGCTCGGGCAACTCGCCCAGCTCCAGCGCGCTCAACGGGTCGTCAGGACTGATTCGGGCGGCATAGGCAGCAAACATGCCCGGACCATAGCCCCGCACCCTCCCGCCTGTTAACCACGACTCACTGTGACGGGTCGCACAACCGGGAAGGGCGCCGCCCGGGCGCGGGGGACTGCGCAGTCC
>NZ_JBHWDS010000003.1:54279-238932 GCF_042734615.1 Kitasatospora sp. NPDC059646 | reverse complement strand
ACTGATCCACCCCGAAGGGCTTCACCGTTCGACTTGCATGTGTTAAGCACGCCGCCAGCGTTCGTCCTGAGCCAGGATCAAACTCTCCGTGAATGTCTCCACGGGGAGCGGCACAGCAGCCACCGGAATAAGGCGGCCCTGCGCACTGCGTCCTCGCTAGTGTTACTTCATAAAGGAATCTCCAACCAACCGATACCGGCTGGCCGGGGATGTCAACATATCTGGCGTTGACTTTTGGCACGCTGTTGAGTTCTCAAGGAACGGACGCTTCCTTCGAGCCGCATTCCTGCGAACCCTCCGGGCGCTTCGTTCTTTCGTGTTTCCAGCTTATCAGATGTTTTCCGCTCCGTTTTCCGGAGTTTCGATCCGACTTGCCGGTGTCTTCCGCGACCTGACGGCCCGTCCGACGTTTCAAACTCTAGCCGATCCCCGCTCCGAAAAGCGAATCCGCCGCAATCTCCGAAAACGCGCACAGCAAATACGAACGGAGACGCGAAAAGGACGCGACCCGTCAGGATCAGCTGCTTGGTTCTCAAGGGATTGGCCGCCCCGGGACCGTCCACACAGATGCGTGTCCGGTGCTCCCTGCCGAGCGACTAGACAACACTACGCCAACCGGTGGGCCTGCGCAAAGTCAGCCCGTGCGGACGATCCAGTCGCAGGCCGCCCGGGTGGTCTCCACGTACGCGGCGTTGGGCCGATCGTTGGTGTCGACGCGTCGACGTGCGGCGGTGGGGTCCTGGCCGCCGGCGGTGTGGCGGTCGAGGAGGCGGGTGTCGCGGGCGGCGTGATCGGCGTCGACGTACCAGAGTTCGCGCAGTAGTGCCCGGGCGTCCGTCCACGGAGTGGCGGAGGAGGCGAGGTAGTTGCCTTCGGTGACGACCAGGCGGGTGCAGGGGCGGATCAGGTGGCGGGCGGCGACGGGTTCGTCCAGCGTGCGGTCGAAGTCGGGTGCATAGATGTCGTGGAAGCGGTCGGCGGCGGCGCGTTGGAGAAGGGCGAGGTAGCCGCGGGCGTCGAAGGTCTCGGGGGCACCTTTGCGGGCGCGCAGGTGGAGGCGGTCGAGCTGGGCGTTGGAGAGGTGGAAGCCGTCCAACGGGAGGTAGGCGGCGGTGTCGGGGCCCTCGTGGCGGTTGATCTCGTCGATCAGCTGGCGGGCGAGGGTGGACTTTCCGGCGGCTGGCGGCCCGGCCAGGCCGAGCAGGACGCGCCCCGTCCCGCTGCCGGGGCCGCGGAGCAGGCCGAGCGCACGGGCCACGGCCGTCGCCGGAACGGCGGTGGAGGTGGAGGTGCCTTCGACGGGGATGCCTTCGACGCGCATGGGCCGCAACCCTACGCGTGAGTAGATGCGCTGAGAACAGGTGCGTCGAGCGTGACCGTGGCGGCGTCGGCGTCCAGGGTGGCGGGGACGCCGAGCGGCACCGTGAGGGAGGACGGACCGTGACCGAAACCGAGTTCCCACACGACGGGGACGCCGAGCCCGCCGAAGTGGTCGAGCATCACGGCGCGGACTCCGTCGAGTGGTCCGCAGCTGTCCCAGGAGCCGAGCACCACTCCGGCGATTCCGTCGAGGGCGCCGCTTCGACGCAACTGGGTGAGGATGCGGTCGAGTTGGTAGGGCTGCTCGTTGATGTCCTCCAGGACGAGCAGGCCGCCGGCGAACGACGGGCGGGCGCCGGGGGTGCCGCGGTCGGCGGCGAGGAGGGAGACGCAACCGCCCATCAGGACGCCGTGCGCGCGGCCGGGAACGAGGGTGGCGGCGTGGGCTCCGGTGAGGACGGTGGTGTCGGCCGGTTCGAACAGAGTGCGGCGGAGGTGATCGGCGGCCGGGGCGTCGGTGCTGAAGGTGCCGACGCCGGGCATCGGACCGTAGAGAGTGGGGACGCCGAGCTGCTGGGCGACGGCTTCGTGCAGGACGGTGATGTCGCTGAACCCGACCAGCAGCTTGGGCGGCACGGCACGCATCGCGTCCCAGTCGAGGAGGTCGACCATCCGGTGCACGCCGAAGCCGCCACGGACGCAGAGGACGGCCGCGATCTCCGGGTCGAGCCAGGCCGCCTGCAGGTCGGCAGCCCGGTGCGCGTCGGTGCCGGCGAGGTGCGGCAGCGTGGGATGGGTGTCGTGGACGTGCGGGAAGACGACCGCCTCCAGACCCCATGACCTGAGGATGTCGATGCCGAGGGCGAGTCGTGCGGGGTCGACCGCGCCGCTGGGGGCGACGAGGGCGACGCGGTCACCGGGACGGAGCGGGCGCAGGGGCATCGGGACTCCTTCGTGGTGCGGAGCGGCAGCGGGACCGGAGGCCGTACCGGGCGCGGGTCGGCGAGTGGTCCGTCTGCTGACGGTATCCCCCGCCCGTGAACCCGCCATCCCGATGCGATTGCTGGTGATCCGTCAGGAAGGGCTCCCTCAGGTGGGGATCAACCGCTGGTGCGGGTGGCGGCGTTCATCGGATGCCCGCGCCGCTGCCGGTGGGCGCGTCGTCCCCATGGACGACCGGCCCGCCGGCGGCGGGGCGAGCCGGTTTCAGCCGGCTGCGGTTGAGAGGCTCCGGTTCAGAAGGTGCCCATGGCGGTGCGGACCTCGGCCAGGGTGCGGTCCGCGATGGCGTTGGCGCGGGCGTTACCGGTGTGCAGAACGTCGCGCAGTACGGCGCGGTCGGCGGCGAGTTCGGCCCGTCGGGTCCGCAGGGGGCGGAGGAACTCGTTGACCGCCTCGGTCGCGGTGCGCTTGAGGAGGGCCGCTCCGCCGGAACCGATCTCCTCCGCGACGGCGTGCGGGTCCCGGTCCTGGCACAGGGCGATGAGCAGGACCAGGTTGGAGACGCCGGGGCGGGTGTCGGGCTCGTAGCTGATGTGGCGGTCCGCGTCGGTGACCGCTCCGCGCAGCAGTCGGGCGGTCTCGTCCTCGTCGGCGCCGAGGGTGATGGCGTTGCCGCGGCTCTTGCTCATCTTGCCGCCGTCGGTGCCGAGGAGCAGCGGAGCTCGGGAGAGCAGTGCCTGCGGCTCGGGGAAGAGCGGCGTGTAGCGGTCGTTGAAGCGACGGGCGATGAGGCGGGTGGTCTCCAGGTGCGGCAGCTGGTCCTGGCCGACGGGGACCAGGTCCGACTTGCAGAACAGCAGGTCGGCGGCCTGATGGACGGGATAGGTGAACATCAGTCCGCTGACGGCGGACTGCCGGGAGTGGGCGATCTCGTCCTTGACGGTGGGGTTGCGGGAGAGTTCGGCGACGCTGATCAGGCTGAGGAACGGCAGCATCAGCTGGTTGAGGGCGGGGACGGCGCTGTGGGTGAAGATCGTGGCGCGGTCGGGGTCGACGCCGGCGGCCAGGTAGTCGAGGACCAGGTTCTCGGCGTGCTCGGCGATCCGGTCGGCCCGGTCCCGGTCGGTGATCACCTGGTAGTCGGCGATCACGATCATCAACTCGATCCCCTGCTCCTGGAGTTGGACGCGGTTCCGGAGCGTGCCGAAGTAGTGGCCGAGGTGCAGCGGTCCGGTCGGGCGGTCGCCGGTCAGGATGCGGCGGTGGCCTTCGGTGCTGGTGGCGATCAGCGGGTTGGCGGTGCCGGGCGTCGTGTGCGTGGTGGCGGTCATGGCGGGGGTTCTCCTCGGTTCGCGGTGATGACCGCCCGCCGGGATCGGGACCCGTCCGAAATGATCGCGCCGGGGCCGCCCGTACGGACGGCCCTGGAGTCATGCAAGGGGATCGGCCGTCCTAGGACGGCCACCAGCGCAGGCATGACGTGAGAGACATGCCTTCACCATAACGCGGCGTCGAGAGCGGGCGGGCGGATTTCGGCCCGCCGGGCGGGAACCGGCGGACTGTGCACGCACGTCCCTTGGCCCGGCGCGCACCGGTGGTGCAGGATCGGGCGTGCCGAGAATCCGGAGGGCTGCAGCCATGACCTCGCTCGACCAGAACGCGCCGGACCGGCCGGAGGCGGACGCCAACCGTGGTGCGGCGGGCGCGACTTCGGCAGGTCCCGGTGCAGCGCGCGGCTCGGCACCGTCCGGGTCGACCCCGGGCGGGGCTGCTGACGCCGACTCGGGCGGTCACAGAGCGGCGGGCGGGCGCCAGGTGTCGGTCGGCCACGTGCTGTCCGGCGGGAGCGGGGCGGGGACGGGGGCGGCCGGGCCGTCGACGGTGACCGGGCAGGCGCGGGAGGCCGGGCCGATGCAGGAGCCGGGCGAGGTCGGGTCTGCGTCCGGGGCCGGCGGCGGCGTCGGGCCGGCGGGTGCCGCGGGACTGGTTGTGGGTGGGGCTACGGGCTCTCCTGGATCGTCGAGTTGGTCGTCGGGGGTCTGGGGTGTGGGCGTGACGGCGGGGCGGGTGCGGCCTCCGCGGCGGCCGACGCCTTCGCGGCGGCTGAGCCAGGTGCGGGCCGTTCCGTCCGCGTCGGCGCCGTTCGGCGGCACGGTGCAGGACGGGCCGGTTCCTGCGGAGGCGGAGGGTGCGCCGACTGCCCCGGCGGGTGTTCCGATGGGCGTGCTGATCGGGGGGTCGCCCGGGCTGGTCGAGAGTGTCGCCACCGTGGCTGCCCGGATCGCGGAGCGCCGGGTGTCCGCCCAGTTGCTGCGGTTCGGCACAGGGACCTGCCAGGTGGTGCTGCCGGAGTGGCGGCCGGCCATCGCGGTGTCCGTGCCCACCGAGCAGTTGCAGCGCTCGACCGGGATGAGCCTGGAGGAGCTGCGCACCGCGCTGCTCTCGGTGGTGATCAACCCGGAGGCGGTGCACGACCGCGAGTTGGGGCTGCGCGACTGGCAGGCCGAGGTCCCGGCGGCTCGTGGACGCCGGAGGGGTCGGCGCCAGGTCCGCTGAGCGGGCTCGGTCAGCTGCGGGTTCGGGTGCGGATGTCGTGCCTCGTGCGGCTCCTCTCTTCCTGCCTGTCGCCTGTCGGGGTCCGGCTCGGGCGGGGTGCTGCGCCCTCGTCTGTTCCGCCGTCAGCTGCTTCGGCGCGGGGTGCTCGGGGTGGTGTTGGGCAGGTAGCCGAGGTGGACCGGGACGATCGGGCCGGGCTCCGCGGTGCGGAGTGCGGCGATCAGCGCGGGCAGGTTCGGCGGCCAGAGCGGATCGGCGTCCGGTGCGGCCAGTTCGGCGGGCGTCCACCAGCGCCAGCCCAGGATGCCGTCGACCCGGTGGACTGCCGCGACGTCTCCCGGCTCACGCCGCGGACCGTACGTCAGGAATATGTGTTCGTGCTGGCGGACTGGCGTGCCGTGCCAGGTGAAGTCGTGCTCCCAGGTGCAGAGGAGCTCACCGGGCCGGAGGTCGGTCCAGCCGGTTTCCTCGTGCAGCTCGCGGAGCGCTCCCTCGGCGGGCGTCTCACCGGATTCCAGGCCGCCGCCCGGAGCGTTCCAGTGCAGCCCGACTTCGGAGTTGTCCGACCGGAACAGGAACACCTCGCCCTGCGGCGAGAGCACGACCGTTCGCGCCGCTCGTCGGGGTAGCCGTTCGCCTCTGCGCTTCTGACGTCTTGTGATCCACCGCACACGGAGAGTGTCGCAGCAGATCTGACGGAGTGTCGATCGAATTTTCGGGCCCGGCGGAGGACATCGTGGACCGCCGGCGCAGAACGCCTGGTCAACGCCGGGTCAAAGCCGGACCGTCCACCGATCGGTGGACCTAATCTGAGCGCCATGGCCGACCCCACTGTCATCCTTCCCTCGGACCCGCTGCTGCCGCGTCGGACGGACCCCCACTTCGCCTGGGAAGCCGGGCTGATCCGGGCTGCCGGCGGCAGGCAGGCGCTGATCGACCACGATGCCTTGCTGGCCGGGGACGCCGAGGACGCCGTCCGGCGTGTTCCCGGCGGCTCCGGGCCGCTCTGGTACCGGGGCTGGATGATTCCCACCGCCCGGTACGCCGAACTCGCCGAGGCCTTGGCGGACCGCGGCTGCGAGTTGCTGACCGGGCCGGACCACTACGCCGCCGCCCATGAACTGCCCGGCTGGTATCGGACTTTCGAGCCCGTGACACCGGCCAGTGCCTGGCTGCCCGGTGCCGATTGGGACCGTCCCGTGCTGGCTGCGGCCGCCGCCGCCCTGGGCGGACGAGGCCCTGCGGTGGTGAAGGACTACGTGAAGTCCCGCAAGCACGAGTGGCACGAGGCGTGCTACGTGCCCGAGTTGGCCGACCTGGACGCGCTGGAGCGGGTGGCCTCGCGGTTCGCCGAGTTGCAGGGCGAGTTCCTCGCCGGTGGCTTGGTGCTCCGCCGCTTCGAACCGTTCGCGCGGGCAGCGGACGGCCGGACGGAGGAGGCCCGGGTCTGGTGGCTGGACGGCGAGCCGGTGCTGATCGGGCCGCATCCCGACTGCCCCGCAAGCCGGGTCGAGCCCGACCTGTCCGCCGTTCGGCCACTGGTGCGGGAGTTGGGGTGCCGCTTCGTCACCACTGACCTGGCGCGGCTGGCCGACGGCGGCAGTGCTCGCGGTGGGCGCGGCACCGGGCGGGAAGCCGGCGACGGCGGGAGCCGAGGCGGCGGCGCGGGCGGTGAGTGGCGGGTGGTGGAGGTCGGGGACGGCCAGGTCAGCGAGTTGCCGTCCGGGGTGGATGCCGAGGTGCTGTTTCGGGCACTGCTCGGTGCCGCACGGTCCGTTCGGGCGTGAGGCTGTACGACCCCGGCAGGCCCGGGCCCGACGAGTGGTCGGGCCCTGGGCCTGCTCCGGTGCCGGACTGCTCGGCGACGACCGGGTTGCTCAGCCGAGCGCCGGTGCGGGGTGCCCTTCGGCGACGAAGGCGTTCCACAGCTTGGCGTAGGTGCCGTCCCGGTCGAGGAGTTCGGTGTGCGTGCCGTCCTCCACTATTCGTCCGTGGTCGAGGACGACGACCCGGTCGGCGCGCTCGGCGGTGGTGAGCCGGTGGGCGATGACCAGGGTGGTGCGTCCGCCGGCGAGCCGGTCGGCGGCACGGTTGACGGCTGCTTCGGTGGCGAGGTCGAGGGCGGCGGTGGCCTCGTCGAGCAGCAGGATGTCGGGGTCGACCAGTTCGGCCCGGGCGAGGGCGATGAGCTGGCGCTGACCGGCGGAGAGGTTGCGGCCCCGGGGTGCGACGGTGTGCTGGTAGCCGCCGCTGAGCCGGATGATCATGTCGTGCGCGCCGACCGCCTTGGCTGCGGCTTCGACGTCGGCGTCGCTCGCCCCGGGCCTGCCGTAGGCGATGGCGTCGCGGACCGTCCCGGCGAACAGATAGGCCTCCTGCGGGACGACGCCGAGCCGGTGCCGGTAGCCCTCCAGGTCGTAGCTGGTCAGGTCGGTGCCGTCGACCCGGACGGTGCCGCCGGTGGCGTCGTAGAACCGGGCGACCAGCTTGACCAGGGTGGACTTGCCCGCGCCGGTCTCGCCGACCAGCGCGACGGTCTGACCGGCGGGTATGCGCAGGTCTATCCCGGTGAGCACCTCGGGGTTGCCGTCGCCGCCGCCGTTGTAGGCGAAGCTGACGTTCTCGAAGGCGATCTCCCCGCGCAGCGACCCGACCGGAATCGGGTTCTCGGCCTGGGGCGTGGTGGTGGGGGTGCGGAGCAGGTCGCGGATCCGGCCCAGGCCGACGGCGGCCTGCTGGTAGCCGTCGAAGATCTGCGAGAGCTGGTTGACCGGGGCGAAGAAGAGGTCGATGTACAACAGGTAGGCGACCAGGGCGCCGATGGTGAGGGTTCCGTGGTCGACCCGGGAGGCGCCGACGATCAGGACCAGGGCGGACGCGACGCTGGACAGGAACTGGACGAACGGGAAGTACAGCGAGATGTACAGCTGTGCCTTGGCCCGGGCGTGCCGGTAGGCGAGGCCGCGTTCGACGAACCGGTCGGTGTTGGCGTCCTGGCGGCGGAAGGCCTGGACGATCCGCATGCCGGCGACGTTCTCCTGCAGGTCGGCGTTGACCGTGCTGATCAGGTCGCGGGAGATCTGGTACTGCTGGGCGGACTTCTTGCGGAACAGCAGGGTGGCGATGATCAGCGGCGGCAGCACCGTGAGGACGACCAGGGCGAGGCCCGGGTCGATCACGACGAGGGCCGCGAAGATGCCGACGAAGGTGAAGAGGCTGACCACCGCGGTGACCACACCGGTCTGCAGGAACGAGGAGATGGAGTCCACGTCCGTGGTCATGCGGGTCATGATCCGGCCGGTCAGCTCGCGCTCGTAGTAGTCGAGGCCGAGCCGGTTGAGGTGGGCGAAGATCTTCAGCCGCAGCGTGTAGAGGACCCGCTCGCCGGTGCGCCCGGAGACTGTGCTCTCGGTGGCCTGCACCAGCCAGTCGAGCAGGACGACGGCCAGTGCCAGCAGGGAGGCGACCGCGACTCCGCCGATGGCGGCCTTGCTGACGCCGTCGTCGATGCCGTGCCGGATCAGCACCGGCAGCGTCAGGCCGGCGGCGGTGTCCAGTGCGACCAGCAGCAGGGCGAGCAGCAGGGGGCGCCGGAACGGGGCGAGCAGTCGGGCCAGGTTGAACCCGGGGTCGGCGGCCTCGGCCTGCTCCACCGGGATGTCCGGGGTGTCGGTGGCGGGCGGGAGCGCGGCGACCTTGGCGAGCAGTTCGGCGTCGGCGGCGGGCTTCTCCGCGGCCGGCGCCGCGTTCGCGGGCTGCACCTCCGCCTCGGCCTGCTCGGGCTCGGCCGGAACGGGAGCGGGAGCGGCCAGCGCGTCCGGGTCGGTGATCAGCGACCGGTAGCGCGGACACCTGGCGGTGAGTTCCTCGTGGGTGCCCAGGTCGATCAGCCGGCCGGCCTCCAGGACGGCGACCCGGTCGGCGAGTTGCAGCGTCGAGCGGCGGTGGGCGATCAGGAGGGTGGTGCGACCGGACATCACGCTGTCCAGCGCGTCGTGGATCTCCGCCTCGATCTGCGGGTCGACCGCGGAGGTCGCGTCGTCGAGCAGCAGGATGCGGGGGTCGGTGAGGACGGCGCGGGCGAGGGCGATGCGCTGCCGCTGGCCGCCGGAGAGGGTGAGGCCCTGTTCGCCGACCTTGGTGTCGTAGCCGTCGGGGAGCTCCCGGATGAAGCCGTCGGCCTGGGCGATCCGGGCGGCCGCGAGGATCTGCTCCTCGGTGGCTTCGGGATGACCGTACGCGATGTTGGTGCGGACGGTCTCGGAGAACAGGAAGCTCTCCTCGGGGACGATACCGATGGCGGCGCGCACCGAGTCCAGGGTGGCTTCGCGGAGGTCCTGCCCGAAGAGTCGGACGGTGCCGGCCGTGGGGTCATAGAAGCGGGGCACCAGTTGGGCGACGGTCGACTTGCCGGAGCCGGACGCGCCGACCAGGGCGAGGGTCTCGCCCGGGGCGATCCGCAGGGTGAGGCCCTCCAGCACCGGGACGCCGTCGGGGGCGCTGCCCGGCTCGGGGTGCTCTTCCGCCCGGTAGTGGAAGTCGACCTGGTCGAGCTCCAGGGCGGGCGTGCCGGCCGGGGCCGCGTCGGGGTCGAGGGGGCGGGCGTCCGGCGCGTCGGCGACCAGCGGGCGCTGGTCGATCAGCTGCAGGACGCGCTCCACACCCGCCCGGGCCTGCTGGCCGACGGTGATCACCATGGCGAGCATCCGGACCGGGCCGGACATCTGCGCCAGGTAGGTGGAGAAGGCGACGAACGTACCGAGGGTGACGTCTCCTCGGACGGCCAGCCACCCGCCGACGGCGAGTACGGCGACCTGCCCGAGGGCGGGGACGGCCTGCATCGCCGGGGTGTAGCGCGCGTTCAGCCGGATCGAACGGAGCCGGGCGGCGAACAGGGCACGGGAGGCCCGCTCCAGCTTTCCGCGCTCCTGGGCTTCCTGGCCGAAGCCCTTGACCACCCGGACGCCGCCGACCGCGGCGTCCACCACGCCGGCGACCTCGGCGGCCTGCTGCTGGGCGGCCCAGGTGGCGGGGAACAGGCGCTTGCGGCTGAGCGTGGACAGCCACCACAGCACCGGTGCCATCACCAGCGCGATCAGGGTGAGCGGCAGCGACAGCCAGAGCATGACCACCATCGACATGCCGAACATCAGGGCGTAGCCCGTCATCATCGGCATCATCGAGAGCAGCCCGTTGACCAGTTGCAGGTCGGAGGTGGCACGGCCGACCACCTGGCCGGTGTCCAACCGGTCCTGGCGGTGCCCGTCCAGCCTGGTCAGCGAACGGAACAGGTCGGCTCGCATGTCGTGCTGGACGTCGAGGGCGAGCTGCCCGCCGTAGTAGCGGCGGATCTGCGTGCACAGGAACACGCCGGCTGCGGCGACCAGGAGCAGCACCGCCCAGGGGGTGAGCGGGCGGCGGTGCGTGGCGATCACGTCGTCGATGATCAGCTTGGTGATGAGCGGGACGATCGAGGTGATCGCCATGCCGACGAGCGACGCCCCGAAGGACAGCAGCAGGTTGCGACGGTAGCGCCAACAGTAGCCACCGAGCCGGCGGAGCCAGCCTTGCTCTGGGAAACCATGAGTCTCGGGCATATTTAGTGATGCTAACCATTCGGCCGATTGAGCGTCCATCGGATTCGACGGGCGCATAGGAGGCTGAACGACCCGAGGTCGAGCTTCCTTCCCATTCACAGCCTGCCCGCAGCACGCGGTGGTGCGCCTCCTACGGTCGGCTACACCTGCATCGGCCGATCGCCCTAGGCGGGGGTGCAGCCATCTTCACGCCGGACGGTGAACACACCTGTAGACCTGCAGGTCAGGCAGGTGTGCGCGGCGCAGCGACCTCCGCCGCGGCCGCCACGAACGCCCCCTGGGCCAGCGCTCGCAGCAATGCCGCCATGGCCTCCCGGGTCAGGCCGGCCCGCTCGGCAGCGGGGTCCACCGGGGCGGTCTGGGGTGCGGCGCTGTGCGGGGTGGAGTTCAGCAGGCCGAAGACCGCGTGCACGGCGGCACGGGCGACCGGCTCCGCCTCGGCGGCGGCCAGCGCGGTGAAGGCCTCGCGCACCACCGCCACCCAGAGTTCCACGTAACCGCGCTGAAGGCGGCGCACCCGGCGGCGGTCCTCCTCCTTGAGGTGGAGCAGCTCGCGGTCGTGCAGGATGATCAGGTCGCGGTCGTCCAGGGCGAAGTCGATGTGGCCGTCGATCAGGGAGTCCAGCGCGGCCTGCGGGCCCGCGGCCGAGCCGGCGCGACGGCGCCCCTCCTCCAGCAGGCGCTCGCTGATGCCCACCAGGAGGTCGGCGAGCATCGCGTCCTTGCCCGCGAAGTGCCGGTACAGGCCCGGCCCGCTGATGCCGACCGCCTTGCCGATCTCGTCCACGCCGACCCCGAGGAAACCGCGGGCGGCGAACAGCCTGGCGGCCTCCTTCCGGATCTGGTCACGGCGTGGGAGCGCGGGGGCGGCGGGGCGGTTGGGCATGCTGCCCATCGTAGACAGTCGGGTTATCGCTGGTTAACCTGGCCACAGAGTTAACGCTCATTAACACGGGCTGGCCGGCTCGCCCTTCGGCCTGCCCGGATTCGAACCGAGGGCAAGGGAGCTCTTGGGATGGTCCCCTCTTCGGCACCGACCTCATCGTGGTCTCCGGCTTCGTCGCAGAACGCTGCCGCACAGCCGCCACTGGTACCGCTGTTCGGTGCGGCCGCCGCACCGGCACCGCGCCTGGAGAGCGCGGTCGACCCGGCGTCACCCGCCGGGCTCGCCAACGCGCAGGCCCACCGGGCGCTGGTCGCCGAGCTGCGCGAGAAGCTCGCGGCTGCGGCGCTCGGCGGCGGCGAGAAGGCGCGCGCCAAGCACACCGCCCGCGGCAAGCTCCTGCCCCGCGACCGGGTGGACACCCTGCTCGACCCCGGCTCGCCGTTCCTGGAGCTGGCCCCGCTGGCGGCCGACGGCCTGTACGACGGCGCCGCCCCCGCGGCCGGCGTGATCGCCGGCATCGGACGGGTCGCCGGGCGCGAGGTCCTGGTGGTGGCGAACGATGCCACGGTCAAGGGCGGCACCTACTACCCGATGACGGTGAAGAAGCACCTCCGGGCGCAGGAGGTGGCTCTGGAGAACCGGCTGCCCTGCATCTACCTGGTGGACTCGGGCGGCGCCTTCCTGCCGATGCAGGACGAGGTGTTCCCCGACCGCGACCACTTCGGCCGGATCTTCTACAACCAGGCGCGACTGTCCGCCGCCGGGATCCCGCAGATCGCGGCGGTGCTCGGCTCGTGCACCGCGGGCGGCGCCTACGTCCCCGCGATGAGCGACGAGGCGGTGATCGTCCGCAACCAGGGCACCATCTTCCTCGGCGGCCCGCCGCTGGTGAAGGCCGCCACCGGCGAGGTGGTGACCGCGGAGGAGCTCGGCGGCGGCGACCTGCACTCCCGCACCTCCGGCGTCACGGACCACCTGGCGGAGGACGACGCGCACGCGCTCTCCATCGTCCGCACCATCGTGGCCGGGCTCGGCCCGCGCACGCCCAAGCCCTGGCCGGTCGCCCCGGTCGAGCCGCCCGCGGTCGACCCGGCCGGACTGTACGGCGTGGTGCCGGTGGACCCGCGCACCCCCTACGACGTGCGCGAGGTGATCGCCCGGCTGGTCGACGGCAGCCGCTTCGCCGAGTTCAAGGCGGAGTACGGCAGCACCCTGGTGACCGGCTTCGCCCGGATCCACGGGCACCCGGTCGGCATCGTCGCCAACAACGGCGTCCTGTTCGCCGAGTCCGCACTCAAGGGCGCGCACTTCATCGAGCTGTGCGACCAGCGGGGCATCCCCCTCCTCTTCCTGCAGAACATCACCGGCTTCATGGTGGGCCGCCAGTACGAGGCCGGCGGCATCGCCAAGCACGGCGCCAAGATGGTCACCGCGGTGGCCTGCACCCGGGTACCGAAGCTGACGGTGGTGATCGGCGGCTCGTACGGCGCGGGCAACTACTCGATGTGCGGGCGGGCCTACTCACCTCGCTTCCTGTGGATGTGGCCGAACGCGAAGATCTCCGTGATGGGCGGCGAGCAGGCGGCCTCCGTCCTGGCCACCGTCCGTCGCGACCAGTTCGAGGCCCGGGGCGAGGACTGGTCCGCGGAGGCCGAGGACGAGTTCAAGCGCCCGGTCCGCGAGCAGTACGAGCGGCAGGGCAACGCCTACTACGCCACCGCCCGGCTGTGGGACGACGGCGTGATCGACCCCATGCAGACCCGGACCGCGCTCGGCCTGGCGCTCACCGCCTGCGCCAACGCCCCGCTCGCCGAACCCCGTCCGTACGGCGTCTTCCGCATGTGACGCCCGCCGGGGGCCGAGCCACGGATCGGTCACCACTCCTGATGCATCGTCAACTCGCTCACCCGTTCTTCTCGCAACGGAGGCACACCTCCATGTTCGACACCGTGCTCGTCGCCAACCGCGGCGAGATCGCGCTGCGGGTGATCCGCACCCTTCGACGGCTGGGCGTCCGCTCGGTCGCCGTGCACAGCGACGCGGACGCGGACGCCCCGCACGTCCGGGCCGCCGACCTGGCGGTCCGGCTCGGGCCCGCCGACCGGAGCGACAGCTCGGCCGCCGAGACCTACCTGCGCACCGACCTGATCCTGGACGCCGCCCGCCGGACCGGCGCGCAGGCCGTCCACCCCGGCTACGGGTTCCTCGCCGAGAACCCCGCCTTCGCGGAGGCCTGCACCCAGGCCGGGCTGGTCTTCATCGGCCCGCCGCCGGCCGCGGTGGAACTGATGGGCGACAAGATCAACGCCAAGGAGGCCGTCCGTGCCGCCGGCGTGCCCGTCGTTCCCGGCAGCGAGGACGGTTCGCCCAGCGACGAGCAGCTGATCGAGGCGGCGGCCCGGATCGGCTACCCCGTGCTGCTCAAGCCCTCGGCCGGCGGCGGCGGCAAGGGCATGCGCCTGGTCCGCGACCCGGCCGAGCTGCCCGCCGAGCTCGCCGCCGCCCGCCGGGTGGCCCGCACCGCGTTCGGCGACGACACCCTGCTCCTCGAGCGCTGGGTGGACCAGCCTCGCCACATCGAGGTGCAGGTCCTGGCCGACACCCACGGCCGGACCGTTCACCTCGGCGAGCGCGAGTGCAGTCTCCAGCGCCGCCATCAGAAGCTCATCGAAGAGGCTCCTTCCGTCCTGTTGAACGCTCGGACCCGGGCCGCGATGGGCGCGGCCGCGGTACGTGCTGCCGAAGCCTGCGGCTACACCGGCGCCGGCACGGTCGAGTTCATCGTTCCCGGCGCTGACCCGGCAGGGCCCGACACCGAGGACGTCCTCGACTTCTTCTTCATGGAGATGAACACCCGCCTCCAGGTGGAACACCCCGTCACGGAACTGGCCGTCTCGGTCGACGGCCCCGAGGGACCGCAGCGGCTCGACCTCGTCGAGTGGCAGCTGCGCGTCGCCGCGGGCGAAGCCCTGTCGTTCACACAGTCCGACATCTCCTTCCTGGGCCACGCGATCGAGGCCCGCATCTGCGCCGAGGACCCGGAACGGGACTTCCTGCCCACCGGCGGCCGAGTACTGCTGCTGGACGAACCCTCGGGCGAGGGCATCCGGGTGGACTCCGGAATCGCACCCGGCGACCGGATCGGCAGCCTGTACGACCCGATGCTCGCCAAGGTGATCGCGTACGGGCCCGACCGCCCGACCGCGATCCGTCGACTGCGGGCCGCACTCGCCGAGACCCGCATCCTGGGCGTCACCACCAACACCGGCTACCTGCGCCGGCTGCTGGCTCAGCCCGAGGTGGCGGCAGGACGGCTCGACACCGGTCTGGTGGAGCGCAGCGCCCAGCAGGACCCCTCCGTGCTGAGCTCTCCGTACACCCGTCCCGAATCGGTCGACCTGCTCCACTTCGCCGCCGCACTGGTGCGACAGCTCGAACTGGGCCCCGCCGACGCCTCCGACGGCTGGACCGACCCCTTCTCCCTCCCTTCCGGTTGGCGACTCGGTGGCGAAGCCGCGTGGACCACGCACCGGCTCCGGCTCGCCGGCCGCGAGCCGGTCGCCGTGAGTTGCCGAATGACTACCAGCGGTGAATCCGAGAGCGCCAACGGTTTTTCTGCCGCGGCCACTCCGGAGTGGGAGGTCCGACTCGACGGCGGTCCGATCCGGAGAGCTCGCGCGACTCGCGACGGAAACCTGCTCCGCCTTGCGGTGGACGGCCTGCAGGCCGTTTTCACGGTCGCCGAGGAGCGCACTGCCGAGGGCATCACCCACTGGCTCGGCACCGACGGAGACGCCTGGCCCGTTCACCCGTTCGACCCAATCGCCGAGCGCGCCGCCGCCGGCACCGCGCACCACGGCACCCTCACCGCTCCGATGCCCGGAACCGTCACCGTGGTCAAGGTGGAGGCCGGTGAGCGGGTCCGCCGCGGCCAGGCGCTGCTCGTCCTCGAAGCCATGAAGATGGAGCACGTCATCTCCGCTCCGCACGACGGCACCGTCGAGGACCTGCGAGTCACCGCCGGTGCGACCGTCGCGATGGACGAGGCCCTGGTGGCCGTCGCCCCGGACGACGAGGAAGCCGACACCACAACGGAACCTGACGGCAGCACCACCGCCGGAGGGGAAGCCGGTGTCAGTGCCGGTGCGGAAGCCGGCACCACCACGAAACTGCCGGAGGCTGCACGATGACCACCGACTCCGACCGATCCGCGCCCGAACCGACCGTGCTGGACCTCGGCCTGCCGGATCCGGTGCGCGACCCCGATCTGCCCGCCCGGGTGCGCATCCACGAGGTCGGCGCGCGCGACGGCCTGCAGAACGAGGGCACGCTCGTCCCGGTCGACGTCAAGGCGGAGTTCATTTCGCGACTGGCCGCCGCCGGGCTGCGCACCGTGGAGGCCACCAGCTTCGTCCACCCCAAGTGGGTGCCGCAGCTGGCCGACGCCGAGGAGCTGATGCCTCGGCTGGCTGAACTGCCCGAGCGCCACCCGGGGCTGCGGCTGCCCGTCCTGGTGCCCAACGAGCGCGGCCTGGACCGGGCGCTGGCCCACCACGTCGGCGAGGTCGCGGTGTTCGCCAGCGCGACCGAGACGTTCGCCCGGCGCAACCTCAACCGCTCGGCCGACGAGGCGATGGCCATGTTCCGGCCCGTGGTGGAACGCGCCACGGCCGCGAGCGTGCCCGTCCGCGGCTACCTGTCCATGTGCTTCGGCGATCCGTGGGAAGGGCCGGTCCCGATCGCCCAGGTGGTCCGGCACGGTCTGACCCTGCTGGACATGGGCTGCACCGAGTTGAGCCTCGGCGACACCATCGGCGTCGCGACGCCCGGCCAGGTCAAGGCGCTGCTCGACGAATTCACCCGCTCCGGTGTTCCTGTCGGCCGAATCGCAGTGCACTTCCACGACACCTACGGACAGGCGCTGGCCAACACGCTGGCCGCGCTCCGATCCGGCGTGACGGTGGTGGACGCCTCGGCCGGCGGCCTCGGCGGCTGCCCCTACGCCAAGAGCGCCACCGGCAACCTGGCCACCGAGGACCTGGTCTGGATGCTGCACGGCCTGGGCATCGAGACCGGCGTCGACCTCGCGGCACTCGCCGAAACCAGCGGCTGGATGGCGCGTCAACTCGGCCGCCCCAGCCCGTCGCGGACCGTCCGCGCCCTGCTCGGGCCCACGGCCTGACCGCTGACTCCACAACCCTCACCAGGCCCACCAGGCCTCGATCCCGGGAGGATCACCGTGCTCGACCACCGGCTGAGCAGTGACTACGAGGAACTCCGCCGCACCGTTGCGGAGTTTGCCAACGACGTGGTTGCGCCGAAGATCGGCGAATACTACGAGCAGAATGAATTCCCGTACGAAATCATTCGGGAAATGGGGCGGATGGGCCTGTTCGGGCTGCCCTTCCCGGAGGAGTACGGCGGCATGGGCGGCGACTACTTCGCGCTCTGCCTGGCCCTGGAGGAGTTGGCCCGGGTCGATTCCTCGGTGGCGATCACTCTGGAGGCCGCGGTCTCGCTCGGCGCCATGCCGATCCACCTCTTCGGCACCGAGGAGCAGAAGCGCGAGTGGCTCCCGAAGTTGACCTCCGGTCAGATGCTCGGTGCGTTCGGCCTGACCGAGCCCGAGGGCGGCACGGACGCCGGCGGGACCCGCACCACCGCGCGCTACGACGAGGCCACCGATGAATGGGTGATCAACGGCAGCAAGTGCTTCATCACCAATTCCGGAACCGATATCACCGGCCTGGTGACCGTCACCGCACTGACCGAACCGCTCACACATTCGAGTGACGGGGGTGTAAATGGCTCGCCCAGCAGGGAAATCTCCTCCATTATCGTCCCCACTGGAACCCCCGGGTTCCAGGTGTCGAAGAAGTACTCGAAGGTCGGGTGGAACGCCTCCGACACCCGCGAACTGTCCTTCTCCGACTGCCGAGTTCCTGCGGCCAACCTGCTCGGCCGCCGGGGCCGCGGCTACGCCCAGTTCCTTCGCATCCTCGACGAGGGCCGCATCGCCATCGCGGCCCTGGCCACCGGCCTGGCCCAGGGGTGCGTCGACCAGTCCCTGTCCTACGCCGCCACTCGCCGCGCCTTCGGCCGGCCGATCGGCGCCAACCAGGTCATCCAGTTCAAGCTCGCCGACATGGAGATGCGCGCACACACCTCCCGCCTGGCCTGGCGGGACGCCGCCTCCCGGCTGCTGCACTCCGAGCCCTTCAAGAAGGAGGCAGCCATTGCCAAGCTGTACGCCTCCGAGGCCGCGGTCGACAACGCGCGCGAGGCGACCCAGATCCACGGTGGCTACGGCTTCATGAACGAGTACCCGGTCGCCAGGTTCTGGCGCGACTGCAAGATCCTGGAGATCGGCGAGGGCACCTCGGAGGTCCAGCGGATGCTCATCGCGCGCGAGCTCGGCGTGAACTCCTGAACCACCCAGCGGGACAGCCCTGCTGACGGGCCAACGCCTGTGGGAATGCCGGCCGGACCGCCGCGTCCCGGCCCACCCGCAGACCGGTCCGCCGAGCGAGGCTAGAACGGCGGCAGCGCCGATCCCCCGGCATCGGTGTCGATCTGGTCGTACCGCTCCAACGCCAGTTGGAACGCGGTCGGCTGGATCCGCACCGCGCCGGAGAACGGGCCGCTCATCACCGCCACCATGCTCACCCCGAACGCCACGGAGGCGCCTACGAAGCACATCAACATCAGGTTCCGGGTGTTGGCCGTCAGCCCGATCACCGAGGGCGTGGCCAGCACGAACACCGCACCCACCAACAGTCCGCCGATCGCCACCACCGGCACGGACGCCCGGATGTCACCCAGCCGCGCGTTCCGCTTGGCGTTGACGTCGGACAGGCTGCGCAGCACATCGGTCCGCGCACTCGTCTCCGCCGTGGTCTGCACCGTGGCGCTGTCGACGGCGGCCCGCACCTGGTCGATCGCCAGCCAGGCGGCCTGACTGCCGGTGTCGTGCTGCATCGCCTTCCACTCGTCGTCGATCACCACCTTGGTGTAGTTCCGGAGACGGTCCCGCACCGCCGCACGGTCGGCGGCCGGCAGGCTGCCGGCGTTCCAGTAGGCCTCCGCGAGAGCCCGCGACTCCTCGTAGGTGTGCTGGCGGGCCGAGTTCAGCTGCTGCCAGGTGCCGGCGATGCTGAAACCCAGGAAGAGCGCGAAGAAGCCGAGGATCGCCGCCCCGGCGAAGGACAGCGCCTGCGGCGTTGTGGACCCCTCCCGCGCACGCTTCGTCCGCCCGAGCAGCATTCCGATGACCAGCGCGAGCGCCGCACCCGACACGGCGGCAATGGCGACGATCAGCATCGCCACCACCCGGCTCCGCGGGCCTGGACACCCGGCGTCGCAGCCGCCGTCCCGCCACGGAACGCTCCCGGCAGGCGGAGATCGAACGCGGCCACCGGCCGCACACCTTTCCTTGCCTCGCTCCTTGACTCGACAAGAGTTGCGCCTACAACAGCCCTCGGCGTCACCGGGTCGGTCGCGGTCACACTGTCATCCGGTCGGATCACCACACCGCGTGCGCTCACCATCTCTACCCATCCACCGTTGCCAGCCGTCTCCCATCGCCAGCCGTTCACCGTCGCCACCGACCCCGGACGGTGAACGCCGCCGCCAGCACGCACAGCACAGGAAGGAGAATCACCAGCAGCAGCATCATCACCTCGGTGATGTCCCACGGGTTGTTGTCATCCTGGTCGGGGCTCCAGTAGTCGTCGCCGGGTTGGGCCTGCGCGCCCGGCGACCGCCCGCCGGCGGAGGCCCCGCCGCCGGGGCTCCCTCCCGCGCTCGCACCGCTCGCACCAGCCTGGCCCGGCCCGGTGACCGCGCCCGCGCCCGCGCCCGACCCGAGCGCAAGCGCTCCACCTCCAGCCGGCGCACCCCCCGGCTTCGTCCCGGCGGCTCCAACCGGGCTGCCCCCCGGCGAAGTTGACGGGCCAACAGTGCCCGGGGCGGCGAATGGCGAACCGGGCAGCGCGAAGGCCGTTCCACCGGGTAGCAGGGCGGGCGCCGCTCCGGGCAGGAAGGGCGTCAGTGCCTGGCCTGCGGGGGCGGCTGCGGGACCGGCTGCGGCTGCGCCGGCAGGGGCCGCTGCGGCGGGCTGCCCTTGGGCCGCTGCGCCGGCTTGCTGCCCGGCCGCCGCGGCAGCAGCCGCCACTCCACCCGCCGCTGGGGCAGAAGGCGGCACCGGTACCGGCAACAGCCCGGCTGCGGCGGCCGCCGCAACAACCGCAGCTGCCTGTCCCGCAGCGGGCGCGGCCACGCCCGGAGCGGCGGCAGCCACCGCGGCCGCACCGGCCACCGCACCAACGCCAGTACCAGCGCCCGCGGCAGCACCCGTCCCCGCACCGGCCGCCGCAGCAGTGCCTGTGCCGGCGCCCGTACCGGTGTTGGTGCCTCCGCCTGTGCCCGGGGGCGGCCCGGCAGCGGGCGCGGTGGGCGGTGGCTCCGGCGCGGTGGGCGGTGGCTCCGGCGCGGTGGGCGGTGGCTCCGGCGCTGCGGGAGGCGGCTCCGGCCCTGTGGGGGGCGGGGTGGGGCTGAGTCCGTCGTACGCTCCGGGTGCGTCTGCGGAGAGCAGCCGCGGAGCCTGCGGGGTGCCGTCCGGTCCGACGGTCGCATCGTCTGCCAGACCGTCGGCACGCGCTGTGCCGGTCTGGTGGCCGGGGCGGGCGGTTCCGCTCGCCTGGCAGTCGACAGGCTGGCCAGGGATGAGGGTCCGACCACCGTCGGGGCCCGCGCAGGTCACTGCTCCCACGCCCGGGAGACCTTCGATCACGGAGACGCCGGTGACCGGGACGTCACCGAACGCCTCCACCCGGTAACGGAGTTCGACGGTCCCTCCGACCACGGTCAGTGCCCTCGTCGCAGCACGACGAGCACCGTCGGACGGAGCGGCATCCGACGCGGCATCCGACGCGGCAGACGGCGCGGCTTCCAGCGCGCGCCTCGGCACGGAGCGGGAGGACACGCCCGTGCCGCTGGGCGCTCCCAGTCGTGCGAGTCGGAGTCCGGAGGTAATGCCCAGGTAGCCGGTGGGTGCGTCGGCGTGGGCCTGCGGAAGGCCGTTGGGGGCGTCGGCGGTGGCGACCACCTGGGCGGCCTGGTCGCCACCAACGGCGGTGAAGGAGGCGGTGCAGTCCAGGCTGCCACCCGGTGGAATGCTTCCGTCGGCATCGCACTGGGCCTGGCCGCCCGGAAGTTGAGGATCACTCAGAACGACTCGGGTGAGCGCGTATTCGGCATGGTTGGTGAGGCGGTAGGTGCGGGCGGCCACCTCTCCGGCCCGGAGTCGCACATGGGGATCGATGCTGCTGTTGGTGCTGACGCTCAACGTCACGGTGTCGCGCACCTCACCGCCCCGGTGGGTGCCGGGTCCCGGGGCCCAGCCACCGCCGAGGAGAATCGGTACCAGCAGGGCAGTCCCCAACGCGGGCGACAGGGGGCGGCGAGCCGCGGTCGCCGCCGGGCGGCGTCGGGCTGCTGGTAAGCCGATATGACGATGGGTCACTTAGGCATGGTCCGCCAGGCTCAGGTTCAGTAGCTGGCATGACGCACACGGCAGCCCCGGAACGACTCCTTCGGCCGTATCCGACCGCCTGCCCGCCGCCACCCACCCACAGGACCACATCAACGCAGCACCGAGCGACGACACCGACCGACCGCTGACGACCACCGCTGGGGAACCGCCCGCCGACAGCTGACCGCCGATGCTCCCGGGTGGCCGATTCCTCGCACCCACTTCCGGCCATGACGCACACCAGCCGCACGACGAACGGGCAGCAGCCACATACGGCTGGCGTCGGGCGATCGCCGGATGAACAGCGGGCCGCAGCCCGGGCGGACCGGGGTCGGCGGTCGGGGTCAGGGGTCTGGAGTCAGGGGTCGGGGTCAGGGGATGACGATGACCGGACGGTTCGCGCGGCGGGCGAGGCGCCCGGAGACCGAACCGAAGATCTTCCCGAGCAGTCCGTGGGTGCTGCCGACCACGATGGCGTCTGCGGCGTACTCGCGGCCGACCTCTTCGATCTCGTGGCAGATGTCCCCGCCCCGCTCGACCAGAATCCAGGGGACACCGGAGAGAAAGTCGGCGCAGGCGAGTTCGAGGCCGAGGATCTCGGTGCGCTGGTCGGGCAGGTCCACGAAGACTGGCGGCTCGCAGCCGGCCCAGACAGTGGCGGGGAGCCGGTTGGCGACGTGGACGATCACCAGACCGCACTGGGAACGGCGGGCCATGCCGATGGCGTAGGCCAGGGCGCGTTCGCTGGAGAGCGAGCCGTCGAAGCCGACCACCACGCCGTGCTGGAACTTGGGGTCGCAGGCGCGTGAGCCGTGCTCCTGGAGCCGGGGTTCGCCGTCGCCGTCGCGGCGGCCGACGGTGGGACGGGAGCTGTCGGTCATCGCGTCCTCCGCGGTACCGGGTCGGGGGCCGGCGGCAGGGTCCGCCGCGGTGCCGGGTGTGGTGGGGGTGCGGTGGCGCGGTCCGGTGCCCCACCGGTCCGGGTGACGGCGACGAGCGGGTCTCCCGAACACGCCCGCGCGCCCGAGCAGCATGGCCCAACTCGCCCGGCCCGAGCGGTCGGACGGCTCCTCGGTGCCACCCGGCCCCACGTCTCCGAGCCCGACGCTCCCGAGACCGACGCTTCCAGCACCGCTGCCCCCGGCACCGCTGCTCCCAGGTTCGCCGCCCTCGAATCCGTCGACGCCGAATCCGTCGACGCCAAATCCGTCGATGCCGAATCCGTCGATGCCGAATTCACCGATGCCAAGTCCATCGCCTTCGGCCCGGTCGCCTCCAGCCCGGCCTCTGCCGTCCTGGCCTCCGCCGTCCTGGCCGGTGCCGTCCTGGCCGGCGCGGGCTCCTCCGCTTCCAGGGGCGTCAACGCCCGAACGGCGTGCCGGGCCGGACCCCGGCGGGGCGCCGAGGAACTCGGTAGCGGACCTGTCGTCCCGCGGACTGCCGTGGGCAGAACCGGAAGGCTCTCGACCAGCCATGGCTCAAAACTCTTCAACCGGGATGGGCCTGCACAGGGGGACACGGCGGCGGACCGCCCTGGCCCGGGGAGAGGCACGACCGCGATGGCGAACCGTTCGGAAACGACTACCACCGTTGGCGACCTGTGCCTTTCAGAGTACGGCGCGGAGCGGGCCGCACCCAGCGGCGAGGCCCTACGTACGACCAGGTTCCCGCTTGTGGGGGAATCACACGCCGGCGCGTGCGCCCCTCCCGCGGCGGGTTCCATGGAGCTTGACCGACGACCCGCAGTGCGCGCAACAGGGCAGGCACACAACGTGATCCGACTGTCATCGTCAGAGATCGCCGCTGACCGTAGAGGGTGCAGCTGAACGGCGACAACCGTCAACACATGGCGGCTTGCCGGTCGTTCTCGAACGACGTCGGTGGTACGAGAACAGACCCCGAGCCGGGGCGAGTTGCGGGTTGGAGCTCGCCGGGCGGTGCGGAGGCCGGCCATTCACCCGATCATGGTCCGAGTTGGGTGCGAACCCGCCGCTTTCGGCCAATTCGTGGGAATTCGATTTCCCTTTGGCAATTGCCACGTGCATATGGGCCACCCGCTGGCAGCATGCTCGGCATGCCGCTGCTCCTTCTCGACCTCGACAACACGTTGCTGCCCAGGGATGCCGCATTCCGGGCGTGGGCGGAGGACTTCCTCGCCGAGTACAACCTGCCCGCCGGTGACCTCGACTGGTTGGTCATGCTCGACGGCAGCGGCTACGTGCCGCGAAGCACCGTACTGGGAGCGGCGAAACGCCGCTACGGCATCGACCGGTCGGTCGAGTCGATGCTCGGCCACTATCGCCTGGGCATCAACTCCCACATCAATTGCCCCGATTCGCACTTGAGCGCGTTACGCGCGGCCCGCGAGGCCGGTTGGACTCTGGGGATCGTCAGCAATGGCGGGACGCGACCCCAACTGGAGAAGATCCGACTCACCGGGCTCGCCGCGCTGGTGGACGGCTGGGTCATCTCGGAGGAGGCCCACTGCGTCAAACCGGATCCGTTGATCTTCGAAATCGCCGCCCGGCGCTGCGGGTTCCGCCCGGCCGGCGACTGGACCGCCGAGACCTGGATGGTCGGCGACTACGGTCCGGCCGACATCGCCGGCGCCGAGGCCACCGGACTGCGCAGCGTCTGGCTGCACCACGGCCGCCCGTGGGCCGAGCGCGGCTACCGTCCGACCGTCAGCGCTCCCGACCTGCCGGAGGCGGTGCGACTGGTCCTCGGCACCGCCGAACGCCCCACCGCCGCCCGGAGTTCCGCCGCCGCCCCCGGCCGCAAGCGCCCACCCCGCACCCGACTGGCCGTCCCGGCGTCCCGGCTGGCCCCCACCCCCGTGTCGAGCGGGCCGACCGCGCCGTTCACCCGCTCCACGGCGATCACCAGGGCGGTGCCCCTGACGCCCCTCGGACCGGTCGCCGCTCCCGCCAAGTCACCAGCCGCGCCGGCCGCCGCATCAGCGTCCCTGCCGACCGTCGCCCAAAGCCGCTGGAGCGACGCCGCGACGGCCGCCGGCTGACAGCCGCCGACTGACGGCCGAGAGCGGTGACCGGAAGCCCCATCGGGCCCCCGCCCACGCCGAGTTGTCGCCCGGACGGTCCCCGAGGGCCAGCACCGCACCTGACCCTCGCCAGCTTTTGTCGGCCCCGCCCCTCAGCACCCCTCCGCCAAGGGCCCGCCGCTCCACCGAGCCCTCCGGCGAACCGTCACCGGCCGCCCAGCCCCGCCCAGGGCCCAGCGCGCCGCCCCGCCCCGGGAGTTTGGGCGGCCTCCACGCACACCCCGCCCCCGCACTCACCCGCGCACCCCCGCACCGGCCCCATCAGGTCCCCCCAGCCCTCCCCCCGCAGGGCCCGCGTCCACCCGGGAAGCGCCTCCTCGGCGGGGGGTCGGATTCGGACGATTGTGCGGCGCACCGCTCCGCCGCCCGGCGTTCCGGATGGGGCCGGCGATCGATGGTGCCCCTGGGGCAGAGGGGGCTGCTGGGGTTGGTGGGGCGGATGGGACGTGAGGCGTACGAAGTGACGGAGTGTGAGGTGGGAGGCGGTGGGAGGCGGTCGGGGGTGGCTGGTTCGGGTTGGGCCGGGGGGCTGACGGGGCGCGGGGATCTTGGCTCAGGTGTGCGCTGTGGCGCGTGGGAGCTGGGCTCACGCCCCCGATTTGAACCGTACGTTTTCGGCCAACTTGCGGGCCCGACCCGCCGTTCGGGCAAAGCTGCAGCACACAGCGGCAGGCGGGTGCGCCTTTGGCGGAGGAATCACGAGCAGGTCGTGCGACAACCAGCCACGGTTGTCCGCGCCCCCTTCACAGCGGGGTCGACGGGTGCCACGCTTCGTGATCGAATGCTTCACGCCAAATTGCCATGTCGACATAGCGTCGGATGGTGAACTTGTCACAACAGCAACGGTCCACCAAGTAGATTCGATCTTGGCTCGCAGAGCGGCAGCCGAGACCACCACACCACCGAGGGGGCTGGAGCGCCTTGAGCAGGGTGAGCAGGAGCGACGCGGGTCCTGAAGGCGGCCGCCAGCCGTCGGGCCTTCCCGGTGGCGCAGCAAGACTCGGCAAGTTCGGTGGCGCGTCGTCCGGTTCGCTCGGCGTCGGGCCGAGTGGACACCAGTCCTACAGCGGTGGCGCAAGTTTGACGTCGGGTCAGTACAACCCGGCCACCGCCCCGCAGTCGTCCGCCACCCTCGCCGGCCATGGCGGCCACGGCGGCCACGGCGGTGGCCTCGCCACCGGAACGTCCGCCCCCTCCGCGTCCACCGCCGGCACCTCCTACACCACCGGCAACGGCATCAACTCCGGCTCCGGGTCCGGGTCGGACGCGCTCGGTGCGACCGGCCCGGGCGTGCTCGGGGCGCCGCGCAAGCTGGCCGGGCGTCGGCGGCGCGAGACGGTCGCGGTGCTGCTGTTCAGTGGGGCGCCGATCTTCGAGAGTTCGATCCCGCTGTCGGTGTTCGGCGTGGACCGGCAGGACGCCGGGGTCCCCCGTTACCGGCTGCTGGTGTGTGCGGGCGAGGAAGGTCCGCTGACCACCACCGGAGGCCTGACCCTCACCGCGCCGTACGGGCTGGAGGCGCTGTCCCGGGCCGGCACCATCGTGGTGCCCGCCTGGCGGTCGATCTCCCAGCCGCCGCCGGTCGAGGCGATCGCCGCGCTGCGCAAGGCGCACCACGAGGGGGCCCGGATCATCGGCCTCTGCACCGGGGCCTTCGTCCTGGCCGCGGCCGGCCTGCTGGACGGGCGTCCGGCGACCACGCACTGGATGTACGCGCCGACGCTGGCCAAGCGCTACCCGCGGGTCCACGTCGACCCGCGCGAGCTGTTCGTCGACGACGGGGACGTGCTGACCTCCGCGGGCACCGCCGCCGGCATCGACCTCTGCCTGCACGTGGTCCGCAGCGACCACGGCGCCGAGGCCGCGAACGCGCTGGCCCGCCGACTGGTGGTGCCCAACCGGCGCGGCGGCGGAGGTCAGGCCCAGTACATCGATCAGTCTTTACCGGAGGAGATCGGCAACGACCCGCTGGCCGAGGTGGTCACCTGGGCGTTGGAGAACCTCAACCAGCAGTTCGACGTCGAGGTCCTGGCGGCCCGCGCCTACATGTCGCGGCGCACCTTCGACCGGCGGTTCCGCACGCTCACCGGCAGCGCCCCGTTGCAGTGGCTGATCACCCAGCGGGTGCTGCAGGCGCAGCGCCTGCTGGAGACCTCGGACCTGTCGGTGGACGACGTCGCCCGCCGCTGCGGCTTCCGTTCGCCGGTGGCGCTGCGCGGTCACTTCCGTCGCCAGCTCGGGGTCTCCCCGGCCGCGTACCGCACCACCTTCCGGGCCCGTCGTCCGGCTGCCGGCACCTCTGCGTCGCCCGCGTCGGGCGGGCCCGGCGGTCAGGCCGAGCGCATGGCGGGTGTGGCGGGTGCCGTCGGGACGGTCCAGGGCGGGCTCGGCCAGCAGGCCCAGGGCTCGGGCGGGAACCTGGGGCTGACGCACGGTCAGGCCACGGCTCCGGCGAGCGGTTCCGGCGTCGGCGCGGGTGGCCCGGCCGGAGCGGCGGGGCGGCAGCGGCAGCGTCCGCTGGTGCCGCCGCAGCCCGGTCCGCCGCCGGGGGCGTTCGGCACGCGCACGCCGGAACGTCCGGGCGACCCGCGGTACGCCGCCCGCCCGACCGGTGCGGGCGCCGGTGCGTCGGCACCGGGCCAGCCCGGCAGTTCCCCGTACCCGAGCGCCCATCAGGGCCCCCCGCCCGCGCACGCGCACGCCCAGCCCTCGCCGGGCCAGCCGGTGCGGCCGAGCGCGGCGTACCCGGGCGGCCGCGGTGCGGCCCCGACGGACCGGCCCGACCGAACGGACCGGGCGGACCGTTCCGCTGCCCTCGACCGCAGCGACCGAACCGATCGCACCGACCGTTCCGACCGTTCCGGCCGTTCCGAGCACGCCGACCGGGCGGACCGGGCGGACCGGGCGGACCGGGGCGATCGACCGGTGGAGCACGCGATCGCGGAGGATGCGGACGGTCAGCAGCCGAGCGCCCGTGGGCAGCGGCTGGCGCACCGCCCGGAGACCGAGCCGGAGCGCGGGGCGCGCGGGACGGCGGAGTTCGGACCGGACGGGGCGCGTACGGTGTCGGGGGCTCGTGATCGCGCCGTAGGGTGAGGGGCGTGAATGACCGCTTGGTATGGATCGACTGTGAGATGACCGGCCTCGACCTCGATCGGGACGCCCTGATCGAGGTCGCCGCCCTGGTGACCGACTCCGAGCTGAACGTGCTCGGCGAGGGTGTGGATGTGATCATCCGCCCGCCCGCCGAGGCGCTGGAGACCATGCCCGAGGTGGTGCGGGAGATGCACACCGCCTCGGGACTGCTCGACGAGCTCGCGGACGGCCTGACCATGGCCGAGGCACAGGAGCGCGTGCTGGCGTACGTCCGCGAGCACGTGCCGGAGGCCGGCAAGGCGCCGCTGTGCGGCAACTCGGTGGCCACCGACCGCGGCTTCCTGTCCCGGGACATGGCGGAGCTGGAGGGCCACCTGCACTACCGGATCGTGGACGTCTCCTCGATCAAGGAGCTGGCCCGCCGCTGGTACCCGCGCGCCTACTACAACAGCCCGAAGAAGGGCGGCAGCCACCGCGCGCTGGCGGACATCCGCGAGTCGATCGCCGAACTCCGCTACTACCGCGAGGCTGTGTTCGTTCCCCAGCCCGGCCCGGACGGCGACACCGCCCGGGAGATCGCCGCCCGCCACCAGGTGCCCCCGGCCTGACCAGGGCTCGGGTCCTGGTCGGCCGGGAAACCCTGGCGCGAGCACCCCTCGGCATCCTGTAGAGTTCTTCCTGTCGGAGCGGGAACGCGAAAGCGTGAAAGCACCGGACAGATGGTGGGCGTAGCTCAGTTGGTAGAGCACCTGGTTGTGGTCCAGGTGGTCGCGGGTTCGAGTCCCGTCGCTCACCCCATCGAAGAAGGGCCCTGGCCAAGGGAATTGGCCAGGGCCCTTCTCGTTGTTGGCATTTCGCGCCCACACCGCCACCACCACCGCCCAGCGCCCTGCCTGCCTGCCTGCCTGCCTGCCTGACAGGTCTTCAGTGGCACCGCCCCGAGGAAGCAGTGTCCCTTCCGTCATGGACGACCAAGCTACCTGTCAGTAACATCGGCGGCATGACCTCTACTGCGATCGGCCAGCTGCTCACCGACACCGTCCCGATGGTGAAGACCCTGCAGCTGGAGTACCTGGAGACCACCGCGGAGCGGGCCGTGCTGCGGCTGCCCGACCTGCCCGAGTACCGCAACCACGTGGGCGGGCCGCACGCGGGTGCGATGTTCACGCTGGCCGAGTCGGCGAGCGGCGCGATCGTGCTGGCGGCGTTCGGCGACCAGCTGAACCGCGCGGTGCCGCTGCCCACCGTCGGCGAGATCTCGTTCAAGAAGCTCGCCCGCGGTGTGGTGACGGCCACGGCCACGCTGGGCCGCCCCGTCGCCGAGGTGCTCGCCGAGCTGGACGAGGGCAAGCGCCCCGAGTTCCCGATCACCGTGGAGATCACCCGCGAGGACGGCGCCGTCACCGGCGTGCTCGAGATCGTCTGGACACTTCGCCCCAACTCCTGACCCGCCCGGCCGCCCCGCCGGCCACTCCCCCACCGACCGCTCCCCGCAGGCCGCCCCCACCGGCCTGCGGCCCGCAAGGCCGGTCGGCCCGCACCCCACCGGCCGGCGAGCCCGGGCCCCACACCCGGCCCCGACCGTGCCAAGCCGGACCCACGGTCGAACCCAGGGCCGAGCACAACGCCCCAGGGCACAACGCCCCAGGGCACAACGCCCAGGCCCGGCCCAGCGCCAGGTCCACCGCCCGGCCCCCACCTACCTGGCACCCGTCCGCACCCTCGCCTCGGCGCAGTCGCACGCGAAGCCGCCCACGCGAACCCGCCTACGCGACCTCGCCCGCGCGAACCCGCCTACGCCGAGTCGCGGACGATCAACTCGGTCGCCAGCACCACCTGCCGCCTGGCCCGGCCGCGTTCGGCGATCTCGTCGAGCAGCAGCCGGGCCATGGTGCGGCCCATCTCCTCGATCGGCTGTCGCACGCTGGTCATCGGCGGGTCGGTGTGCCGCGCCACGATCGAGTCGTCGAAGCCGATGACCGCGACGTCGTCGGGGATGCGGCGCCCGGCGGCCCGCAGCACCTGCATCGCGCCGGCCGCCATCACGTCGGACGCGCAGAACACGCCGTCCAGCTCCGGCCGCCGGTCCAGCAGTTCGCGCATCGCGACCCGGCCGCCCTCCTCGGTGAAGTCGGCCAGGCCGACCAGTTCCTCGTCGTAGCGGTGCCCGGCCTCCTCCAGGGCCCGGCGGTAGCCGCCGAGCCGGGCCTGGGCGACCTCCATGTCCAACGGGCCGGTGAGGGTGGCCACCTGGCGGCAGCCGCGGCGGAGCAGGTGCCGGACGGCCATCCTGGCGCCGCCGGCGTTGTCGGCGTGGACGTAGCTGAGCGGTTCGAGGTCGCCGCGCCGCCCGGCGAGCACGGACGGGATCTCCAGGCTCTCCAGGAGGGCGGGCAGCGGGTCGTCGCGGTGCACCGAGACGACCAGGACGCCGTCGACCCGCTGGGCGGTCAGGTAGGCGGAGAGGCGTTCGCGTTCGCGCTGGTTGCGGACCAGGATCAGCAGCAACTGCATGTCGGTCTCGGCGAGTTCGGCCGAGACGCCGCTGATGATGTCGGAGAAGTACGGCTCGGAGAAGAGTCGGGTCTCGGCCTCGGGGACGACCAGCGCGATGGAGTCGGTGCGCGAGGTGACCAGGGTGCGCGCCGCCCGGTTGGGGACGTAGCCGAGTTCGGCGATGGCGTTCTGGACGGCCTCGCGGGCTTTGGCGCTGACCCGCGGCGAGCCGTTGATGACCCGGGAGACGGTGCCGCGGCCGACGCCGGCCAGCGCGGCCACCTCCTCCAGGGTGGGGCGCGCGGTGGCTCTGCCGCCGGCGCCCGGGTGGAGCGCTTCGGGGCGCTGTGCGGTCGGGCTCATCGCTGCACCTCTCGGTCTCTGTGACGGTTGGGACGGGCGGGGAGGGCGGCACGGTTCCGACGCGCCCGCCCGGCCCCCGTACGGACTGTTCATTGTGGCCGGTCCCGCGCCGTTCACGACCATCCGGGGCGAACTGCGATCGGGTTCCCGGGCGGGGCGCCGCGGAGCCCGGAGCCCGGTGACGCTCCCGGAAACGCTCCGGCAACGTTTGTGTCACCACGTCTTGACACTCACCCCCGCGACACAGCAACCTTCCGGCATGCCAAGTGTGGGAGCGCTCCCACACTGTAGCCACAAATCAGCGCACCAAGAACATCCGAGAAGCGTCAAGTAGCTCCAAGAACCTCTCCGATCCACCCCCGGAAGCCCCGGATCACCACCCGGACAAAGGAGTTCGCCCCATGCGCACCACCACTCGCCCCCGCAGAGCTGCCGTCCTCGCCACCGCCGTGCTGGCCACCTCCGCCCTGCTGCTCACGGCCTGCTCCTCGGGCTCGGACAGCGGCAGCAGCGGTTCCGGCGACGCCAATGCGAAGATCACCCTGACCGTCGGCGACTTCGGCACCTTCGGCTACAAGGAGGCGGGCCTGTACGACGAGTACATGGCCGCGCACCCGAACGTCACGATCAAGTACGACACCGTCCAGGACGGCCAGAAGTACTGGGACGCGCTGACCACCCACCTGGCGTCCGGCAGCGGGCTGGCCGACATCCAGGCGGTCGAGGTCGGTTACATCGCGCAGGCCGCGAACACCCTGGGCGACAAGTTCGTGGACCTCGGCAAGACCGACGGCATCAACCCGAGCAACTGGCTGGACTGGAAGTCGAAGCAGGCCACCACCGCCAAGGGCGCGCTGATCGGTCTGGGCACCGACATCGGCCCGATGGCGGTCTGCTACCGCACCGACCTGTTCCAGCAGGCCGGCCTGCCGACCGACCGCACCGAGGTCGGCAAGCTGTGGGCGGGCGACTGGTCGAAGTTCGTCGAGGCGGGCAAGACCTACCAGGCCCACGCCCCGGCCGGCACCTTCTTCACCGACTCCGCGTCCGGCCTGTTCAACGCCGCGCTGTCCGCCGAGCCGGTGCAGTACTCGGACGCGAGCGGCAAGTTGGTCTACAAGGACAGCCCGGGCGTGAAGAAGGCCTGGGACCTGGCGGTCTCCGCCTCGCAGGCCAAGATCAGCGCCGGTCTGCGCCAGTTCCAGGACCCGTGGAACGCCGCGTTCGCGAACGCCAAGTTCGCCACCGTGGTCTGCCCGTCCTGGATGACCGGCGTGATCAGCAAGTACGCCGGCGACTCCGGCAAGGGCAAGTGGGACGTCGCGGCCCCGCCGGCCGCCGGCAACTGGGGCGGCGCGTTCCTGACCGTCCCGAAGGCCGGCAAGCACACCAAGGAGGCCGCCGCGCTGGCCGCCTGGCTGACCGCGCCGGAGCAGCAGGCTAAGGTCTTCACGAAGGTCGGCAACCTGCCGTCCACCGTGGGCGGTCTGCAGCAGTCCGCCGTCCAGGGCGCCAAGGCCGAGTACTTCACCAACGCCCCGACCGGCCAGATCTTCGCCGCGTCCGCGCAGTCCATCAAGCCGGCGCCGATCGGTGAGCAGGACGGCAACGTGAAGACGATCATCACCGACAACGGTGTCCTCGACATCGAGGAGCACGGCACCGACCCGGCCAAGGCCTGGAGCAACGTCACCAAGCTGATCGACGACAAGGTCGGCCACTGACCCGGGCCGACGCCTGATCCGGATCGCCGACCCCTGACCGGACACGAGGTCCGACACGAGGTCCGACCCCAGGTCCGACCCCAGGTCCGACACCCGGTCCGACACCCGGTCCGACGCCCGGTCCGGATCGCCGACCTCTGATCCGGCCGGACGTCCGTTCCGGGCCGCCGAGGCCCCCTGGTCCGGGACGACGTCCCGTCCGGGAAGACGTCCGATCCGGGCCGGCTTCCGCCGGTGACCGATCCCAACTGCCCGGCCGGGTCCGCCCACCCGGCCGGGCGCCGTTCCGCCGCCCCTCGCCACCCCCGGGAAGGAAACCCCAAGTGGCCACCAACGTCCGCGCCGAGGCCCCGCCCGTCGCCCCGGGACGCCCCGCCTGGCGCTCCCGTCTGTACCGGTTCGACCTGAAGGCCTCGCCGTACGCCTTCATCGCCCCGTTCTTCCTCTGCTTCGCCGCGTTCGGCCTGTTCCCGCTGATCTGGACCGGCTGGCTCTCGCTGCACTACGTCGACCTGCTGAAGCCGGACGTGATGGAGTGGAAGGGCTTCGGCAACTACACCCGGCTGTGGTCCAACGACCAGTTCTGGACGGCCCTGCGCAACACCTTCACCATCGGGGTGATCTCCACCGTCCCGCAGCTGCTGATGGCGCTGGGGCTCGCGCACCTGCTCAACTACCGGATGCGCGGCCGCGGCTTCTTCCGCGTCGCGATCCTCGCCCCGTACGCCACCTCGATCGCCGCCGCCACCCTGGTGTTCGTCCAACTGTTCAACCCGGACTACGGGTTCATCAACTGGGCGCTGGACCTGGTCGGCCTCCACCCGAACTGGTACTCCGAGACCTGGCCCTCGCAGATCGCCATCTCCACCATCGTGACCTGGCGCTGGACCGGCTACAACGCGCTGATCTACCTGGCCGCGATGCAGGCGGTGCCGAAGGACCTGTACGAGGCGGCCAGCCTGGACGGGGCCAACCGCTGGCAGCAGTTCACCCGGATCACCATCCCGTCGATCCGGCCGACCATCCTGTTCACCATCATCGTGTCGACCATCGGCGCCACCCAGCTGTTCGGCGAGCCGATGCTGTTCGGCGGCGGTGTGGGCGTCTCCGGCGGCTCCGCGCACCAGTTCCAGACGCTCAGCCTGTACATGTACGAACTGGGCTGGCCGTCGCGCCAGTTGGGCCGCGCCTCGGCGGTGGCCTGGACGATGCTGCTGATCCTGCTGCTGCTCGGCCTGGTGCAGTTCCTGATCACCCGTTACCGCAAGCGCCACGAGCTGGGAGGCTGACATGGCCGCCACCCTGTCCACCCCCTCCTCCCGCGAGGCGAAGGCCGTCGAACAGGACCGCCCGCGCAGCCTGTTCCGCCGCGGGGCCGGCGACCACGACAAGGCCGGCCCGGTCGCCTACGTGCTGCTGGCGGTCGCCGCCGCGGTCTCGCTGTTCCCGCTGTACTGGACGTTCGTCGCGGCCTCGCACACCGGCGAGCGGGTGGCCCAGTCGCCGCCGCCGATGGTGCCGGGCGGGCAGTTGTGGAAGAACGTCTCGGTCGCCTGGGACCAGGCCGACATGGGCACCGCGCTGCTCAACTCGACCGTGGTGGCGGGCTGCGTGGCGCTGTCGACGGTGCTGTTCTCCACGCTGGCCGGCTTCGCCTTCGCCAAGCTGCGCTTCCGCGGCCGGAACGCGCTGCTCACCCTGGTGGTCGCCACCATGACCATTCCGCCGCAGCTCAGCGTGATCCCGCTGTACCGGATCATCACCCAGCTGGACTGGGGCAACCACCTCCAGTCGGTGATCCTGCCCTCGCTGGTGGCCGCGTTCGGCGTGTTCTTCATGCGTCAGTTCCTGTCCGAGGCACTGCCGTTCGAGCTGATCGAGGCGGCCCGGGTGGACGGTGCGAACAGCCTGCGGATCATCTGGCACGTGGTGTTCCCGGTGGCCCGGCCCGCGATGGCGGTGCTCGGCATGCTGGTGTTCGTCCAGTCCTGGAACGACTTCTTCTGGCCCTTCGTGGTCCTCACCCAGCAGAACCCGACCGTGCAGGTCGCGCTCTCGGCGATCGGCGGCGGCTCCGGCCACGACATCAACCAGGCCGTGATCATGACCGGCGCCCTGGTCGGCACCCTGCCGCTGCTACTGATCTTCGCCGTTCTGGGGAAGCACATTGTCGGCGGGATCACGTCCGGCGCCGTCAAGAGCTGACCCTCTGGAAGACCCCGGCACACCCGCCCTGTCCACTCCTCAGCCATGGGAGCGCTCCCGTATGACCATGACCGATCCGACCATCGCCGCCCACGACGCCGCGACGGCCCCCCGGGGCGCCTTCCCGCCCGGCTTCGCCTGGGGCGCGGCCACCGCCGCCTACCAGATCGAGGGCGCCGCCGCCGAGGACGGCCGCACCCCCTCCATCTGGGACACCTTCAGCCACACCCCCGGGAAGGTCCGGAACGGCGACACCGGCGACGTCGCCGTGGACCACTACCACCGCTTCCGCGAGGACGTCCGGATGATGGCCGACCTCGGCCTCACCTCGTACCGGTTCTCGCTCTCCTGGCCGCGGATCCAGCCGACCGGCCGCGGCCCCGCCGTCGAACGCGGGCTCGACTTCTACCGCGCGCTGGTCGACACCCTGCTCGAACACGACATCTCCCCGGTCGCCACCCTCTACCACTGGGACCTCCCGCAGGACCTGGAGGAGGCCGGCGGCTGGCCGATCCGGGAGACCGCGTACCGCTTCGCCGAGTACGCGGCCCTCGCCGCCCGCGCGCTCGGCGACCGGGTGCCGGTCTGGTCCACCCTCAACGAGCCCTGGTGCAGCGCCTTCCTGGGCTACGGCTCCGGCGTCCACGCCCCCGGCCGGACGAACGCCGCCGACTCGATCAAGGCCGCGCACCACCTCAACCTCGGCCACGGCCTGGCCGTCGGCGCGCTGCGCCAACTGCTGCCCGCCTCCGCGCAGATCGGGGTCTCGCTCAACCTGCACCTGGTCCGTCCGCTCACCGACAGCGACGAGGACCGCGAGGCGGCCCGCCGCATCGAGGCGGTCGGCAACCGGATCTGGACCGGCCCGATGTTCAAGGGCGGCTACCCGGCGGACCTGAAGGCGGACACCGCCGGCATCGTCGACTGGGACGAGCTGGTCCGCCCCGGCGACGAGGCGGAGATCGGCCGCCCGATCGACCTGCTCGGCCTCAACTACTACAACCCGACGGTCGTTTCGGCCCCGCGCGGCGACAGCGCCACGGCGGAGGCCGCCCGCAACGACGGCCACGGCGACAGCGAGTTCAGCTGCTGGCCGGGCTCCGAGGACGTGGTCTTCCACCTCGCCAACGACGACGTCACGGCGATGGGCTGGCCGATCGACGCCACCGGACTGTCCGACTCGCTGATCGGCCTGCACCGCGAGTTCGGCCTGCCGCTGATGGTCACCGAGAACGGCGCCGCCTTCGAGGACGTCGTCGGCCCGGACGGCGAGGTCGACGACCCCGAGCGGATCCGCTACGTCAAGCTCCACCTGGAGGCGGTGGCCGACGCGATCGCCGCCGGGGCGGACGTCCGCGGCTACTACCTCTGGTCGCTGATGGACAACTTCGAATGGGCGTACGGCTACGGCAAGCGCTTCGGCATCGTGCACGTCGACTACGAGACCCAGCGGCGCACCCCGAAGGCCAGCGCCCGCTGGTACGCGGAGGTGATCCGGCGCGGGGGGCTCGCGTGACTCCCCACACCACCGGCCGATGTGACGGAGTGTGAGTGACGAGCGTGACTGCGGGGAGTCTCGCTCGTTCTCCCCTGGTGTGCGAACCAACCACCCCAAGCGGCCGCGACGTTCGGACACCCCCCGGCGGGGCCTGCCCGGGGCACTGGCGGCGAGCGGGATGCTCGCCGCCCAGCTGCTGGGCCTGGTCCTCGGCACCGGCGACGCCTACGCCACCGACCCCGATCGGGCCGGCCCCGCCCGCATCCGATCGCTCTGCCCGGCCGGTCCGGCCGCCCCGGCCGACGCAGGGGGGCTGCTCGGCGGCACCGGCCACGCGCTGGACAGCGCGGTCGGCGAACTCGGCACCGTCCTGCAACAGCACCTCGGCACCGGCGAACTCCCGCTCCCCGGCCAGCAGTCCGGCCCCGACGCCTTCACCATCGCCACCCGCCTGCTCTCCACCGTCCCCCCGCAGGGCCGCGCCGAAGAGGGCGGCCGCGCCTCCCGCTCCGGCCCTGCCGACGGCCGCCCCGAGGAACCGGCGACCCGGGTGCCCGCTCCCCGGCCCGCCGACGACCCCGCCCCGCTTCCCTCCCGCCAGCGGATCGACACCGTCACCCTCCTCCCCCCGCCGCCGCCCAGCACCACCCCCGAGAACGACGGCTCCCCACTCGCCCTCACCGCCGCCCCCACCCGCCCCGAGGACAACGACTCCACGCTCGCCGTCCTCCTCCCCATCGCCGCCGGCCTCCTCCTCACCGCCGCCGCCACCTACAAACACCGCGGCCTCCCCGGCGGCCACTGACAGCCCCCGGCAGTCTCGCTGGCAGGGACGGAAGCCGGACGCCGCGACCCTGTGGGACGGGACGACACCGACGAGACCGACGACTCCCACCCGCGCCGCGGCCAGGCCGGCAGAGCCGCTCCGCGCCAGCTACTGCGGCCCTGACGACCTCGAACGGCTGACCACGGCCTCCGGCGGCGGAGGCGGGGACTGGACTCCCGGCGGGCGGCGGAGGCAGGGGCTGCGTCGGTGAGGACAACGACTCCACCCCCGAACACCGCACCCGCCGCCGGAGCCGCCCCGCGCGGGGACCGCTGCGATCTGACGCGACGTCAAACGTTCGGGCGAAGGCATTCGCGGGCGGACGCGGGAACTGCGCCCGGCGAAGACAGCGACTCCGCCCCTCGCCGCCCACCGCCCCCACGTCCGCCGCCGCCTACCAACATCGCGGCCACGCCGACAGAGCCGCCCCGCACGGGCGCCACGCTCCCACCAAGGCCCTGGCGGCCCTCGCAGGGACCGAGCTGCGCGGGCGTCGGCGACGGGCACTGGGTCGGCCCTCCGCCCCAGCGCCGCCACCCACAAGCACCGCAGCTGTCGACGGAGCCGCGGGCTGCTGCCCTCCTGAGGCGGCATCAGCAGGTCAGTCGAAGGCCCTCGGGGGCGGGGGTGGGGACTGGACGGCCCGGGTGTCGGGGACGGGGGCTGCGCCGGCGGTGAAGTCGGTGAGGTCGCGGCCGTGGAGGAGGCGGGCCTGGGCGGGGTCGGCCGCCAGGCGGCGGGTCAGGTCGGTGAACGGGAGGGGGGTGTGGGCGGCGGCCAGGACGAGGTTGCCGAAGCGCTTGCCGCGCAGCACGGCGGGATCGGCGATCAGGCAGACCTCGGGGAAGACGGCCAGCAGGGTCGCGGCCTGGGCGCGGGCGAAGGCGAGTTGGCCGCCGTCGGTGATGTTGGCGGTGTAGCGGCCGGCCCCGGTGAGGGCCCGGGCGGCGAGGCGGGCGAACTCGACGGTGGCGCAGTGGGCGGGGACCCGGGCACCGGCGAAGATGTCGGCGATCACCAGGTCGGTGGAGCCTTCGGGGGTGCGGTCGAGGACGGCGCGGGCGTCGCCGCCGCGCACCCGGATCTGCCAGGTGCGGTCCAACGGGAGCTCGGTGCGCACGAGTTCGGTGAGCGCGGTGTCGATCTCGGCGACCTGCTGGCGCGACCGCGGTCGGGTGGCGGCGGTGTAGCGGGCCAGGGTGAGTGCGCCGCCGCCGAGGTGGAGCACCGAGACGGGCTGGCGGGCGGGGGCGGCGAGGTCGATCAGGTGGCCGATCCGCCGCTGGTACTCGAAGCCGAGGTGGGTGGGGTCGGCGAGGTCGACCAGCGACTGCGGGGCGCCGTCGAGGACGAGCTGCCAGGCGTGCGGCCGGTCGCGGTCGGGGCGCAGTTCGGCGGTGCCGGAGGCGACGGTCGCGGTCAGCGGGCCCTCGGTGTGTGCGCGGCCTGGGACGGCGGAGGCGGGGGTGGTACGTGAGCGGCCCATGCGCCCATTATCCGATGATCACCCGAAACCGGGCCACGGACGCCCCCGCCCCCTCAAGCTCAAGCCTCAAGCCTCAAGCCGCATCCGCCCCGGCCCCGCCCGGAACCACGCGGCACCGCCCCCTCAGCCCCCCGACGCCATCCCGATGATCCGGTTGGCGAGCTCGACCACCCCGGGCCCGAGGCTGCGCGCCGTCTCGGCGATCCGCCGCGCGGTCTCCAGCGCCCGGTTCAGTCGCGCCCCGCGCTGCTCCGCGGTCTCCCCGGCCGGCCCGCCCGTCGGGTCGAGGTCGGTGACCGTCTCGTCGAGCCGCTGCGCGTCCGCCTCCGGGACGTGTCGGCGCAGCTCGGCGAGCAGGGACCGGAGCAGCGCGAGCTGTTCGGGGCCGGGCTGCGCGGTGGCGCCGAAGTTGACCGAGCCGATGTTCCCGGTGCCGTGGACGTTGGTGACGTTGCCCAGGTAGAAGTGCTGTTCGCCGCTCATGTGCTGATCCTTCCGACGTTGCCGGTGCCGTGGACGTTGACGGTGTCGCCGAAGTAGTAGTGCGCCGGGTTGATCGTCAGGGTGTCCACGTGGAGGAGCAGGCCGCCCCGGGGGTCCTCGATGGCGGCGGCGATGTACTCGGTCAGGGCGCGGCGGCTCGCGGCGTCGGCGGCGGTGATCAGGGCGACCGAGGAGCCGTTGGTCTCGATGGCGACCACGTGCTGCGGCTTCTGCAGGACCACCCGGAGCAGTTCGACGACGTACACGATGAGGGCGATCACCACGACCGTGGTGACGAAGTGGGTGAACGAGGAGGAGGTGTCCGAGCGGGTCGACCGGCTGCTGGCGGTCTCGATGGAGAACTGTCCGATGCCGAGCACCACGAAGGCGGACACCAGCGTGACGGCGACCCGCCGGCCGAACCGTCCGAAGGCCTCGGCGCTCCGCGGGTAGAGCGTCACCGGGAACACCCGGGCGATGTTGTGCAGCGGGTACGCGGCCTGCCCGATCCACAGCAGCTGCTTGTCGACCCGGAGCTCGACCTGCCCCGGCCGGAACGTCGGCATCGGCGGCATCTGCGGTACCGGCGGCAGCTGCGGCCCCGGCCCAGGACTGTTCTGCGACACTCGACGCCTCCCCCGATCGGCCTGTGCAGAACACTGTATGAGTGTCCGTCAGGAACGAGAAGGCGTTTTGCACGGGCTCCGCTCAGAGCGGCCCGAGGCCGCCCGCGGTGAGGGTGGTGGCGGCCTCGCAGAGGGCCGAGCGGAGCACCCAGGCGTCGGTGGGGCGGGCGCGGTGCTGCGGGCCGGAAGGCGGGATGATCCAGTGCGGATCGGTGGGCGGCAGCAGGTCCGCGCCGGAGGTACAGGTGGAGCCGGGCAGGTGCCAGCGCAACGCGGTGCCGGGCGGGACCAGGAAGGCGATCGCGGAGCCGCCGGCGATCTGCTGGACGGCCCCGCAGGCCCGCCGGAGCCGCAGGATGTCGACCGCCTCCAGGCCGTGCCGGACCGGCACCGTCACCGTGTCGTACTGCGCGACCTTCCCGACCACGCCGCCCGGGCCGGCTCCGGTGCAGGCCGAGACGGCCGGCGGCGCGGGCAGCACCGCGGAGCCGGGCAGCACGGCCTGGACGGTCGGACGCCGGTACTGGGGAACTCCGGTGGCCATGGGGGACCTCCTGTCACCTCGGGTCGCGCGGACGCCGGAAGGTGCTCCGACGCCCGATTGGGCAACGGGGGGCCGGCACGGGAGGGGGCCCGTGCCGCCGGTGTCCATGTATCAGGACAACGCGCAACCCCTCGTTCAGGCCACGGCCTCCGATACGGCAAGCCATGGCATTTCGTGGCGGAACACAGCAACTGCGTCCGTATTGTCCCCAATTGACCCTACTTCTCCCGGCAACTCGCCGTGTACGCCGAGTGACTGCGGGTACTGTCGTGGCGACGCGGCGGCTCTCACCCAGAGGTCGGCGCGACCGCCCCGGTACGACCTCGGAGTGCACCATGGCAGCCACGCGATCCGGCGGGCCCCGTCCGGCGGCCGTCCCCAACCAGGCGATGCGCGAGCTGCGCGGCGACCTCTCCCCGCGGGAGTTCGCCACGCTGGTCCGCCGGGCCGCCCGGGAGATCGGCGAGCACGTGTCGTGCGATGCGCGCTACGTCGGGCGGGTGGAGGCCGGCGAGATCCGCTGCCCCAACTACGCCTACCAGCGGGTGTTCCGGCACATGTGGCCGGAGAAGTCCTTGGCGGACCTCGGGTTCGCCGCGCGCAAGACGGTCCTCCGCCGCCCGGGGTCCGCCGCACCCGCGGCCGGGCCGGCGACGCCCGCCGCCGGCCCGACACCGGCCACCGGCCCGGCGGCCCGACCGACCAGGCAACCACCCACCGATCCGGCCTCCGGACCTGCCTCCCCGGCGGGCCCGCCGGACCCGACGCATCGGTCTGACGAGGAGAACGACGACGTGCTTCGCCGTACGTTCCTGAACGGTGGCCCCGCCGCGGTGGCGGCCGCGCTCGGTATGGACCGGCCGCCGCTGCCCGCGGCCCCGCCCCAGCCGGAGCGCCGCCGGGTCGGCGCGGCCGAGGTCCGCGGCGTCGAGCAGGCGGTCCGCGACATCCGGCTGCTGGACGACGCGCACGGCGCGGACGCCCTGTTCGAGCTGGCCGGGCAGTCCCTGCGCAGTGCCTACGTGCTGCTCAACGACGGCGACTACAACGCCGCCACCGAGCGCCGCCTGCAGTGCGGCGCGGGCGAACTCGCCATCTCCGTCGGCTGGTTGGCGCACGACTCGAACCGGCTGATGGATGCCAGGTCGTTCTACTCGGAGGCGCTGGCGACCGCCCGGATGGCCCAGGACGCACACCTGGAGGCGCACGTGTTCAGCAACAGCGCCTTCCTGGCGCGGGACGCCGGCCGCCCCCGGGAGGCGCTGCGCGCCGCGCAGGCCGGGCAGGCCGCGGCCGCCGGGCTGGGCTCGGACCGGCTGCTGTCCCTGCTGTCGCTGCGCGAGGCGGGCGGCTGGGCGCTGCTCGGCGACCGGGGCGCCTGCCGACGGGCGCTGGCCCGCGCGTACGCGCTGTTCGACCGCGGCCCGCGGGACGCCGACCCGGAGTGGATGTCCTTCTTCGGGGAGGCGGAGTTGGCCGGCCAGGAGGCGCAGTGCTGGTCGGCGCTCGGCGAGTGGGAGCGGGCGAGCACCCGGGCGGAGCAGGCGGTGAGCCTCCAGCGGCCGCACTTCGTCCGCAACCGGGCGCTGTACACCGCCGAGTTGGCGCACGACCGGCTGGGCCGGGGCGACCTGGCCGGCGCGGCCGCGCAGGGGTCGGCGGTGGTGGCGCTGCTCGGCCAGGTCCGCTCGGCGCGGATCCGCGGCATGCTGGCGCACACCGCGGACCGCCTGCGCGGGCACGCGGCCGTGCCGGAGGTGCGGGAGTTCCTGAGCGGCTACGACGACGCCGTGGCCGCCTGACGCACACCGTCACCGCCACGGGCCGCCTGACGCACCGTCAACGGCACGGCCTCCCCGTCCACACCCGCCGCCCGGTGGCCGGGTCAGAGCCGGTCGAGGTGGCTGTGGTCGTTCCAGATCTCGACGGCGGGCAGCCCGTACTCCCAGGACAGCACGGAGAGCGCGGCGGTGCCGAGCTTGAAGCGCTGCGCGTACTCGGGGGCGAGGCCGAGCCAGCGGGCGGTGAGGATGCGCAGCAGGTGGCCGTGGGCGAACACCACGACCTCGCAGTCGGCGCAGTTCATCGTGGTGGTGCCGGGCTCGGGCACGCCGTGCCGCTCGTTGATCTCGGCGAGGAAGCCGTCGACCCGGGCGCAGACCTCGGAGAGCTTCTCGCCGCCGGGGACGCCGTCGCGCCAGATCAGCCAGCCGGGCTGGTCGGTGGCGCGGATCTCGGCGCCGGTCCGGCCCTCGTACTGGCCGTAGTCCCACTCCAGCAGTTCGGGGCGGTCGATCGCGCGGTCGCCGAAGCCCGCGAGCTCGGCGGTGTCGCGGGCGCGGGACAGCGGGCTGGTGTACACGGTGGCGTCGGGCAGGCCGTTCCACGGGGCTCGGCCGAGGCGCTCGCCGAGGGCGCGGGCCATGGCGCGGCCTTCCTCGGTGAGCGGGACGTCGGTGCGGCCGGTGTGCCGGCCGGTGGCCGACCAGGAGGTCTCGCCGTGGCGGACCAGCACGATACGGGCGGGCATGGGGGTCTACCTCGTTCGATGTTCGATGGGAGCTCGTAGGTCCCGAAGGTCTCGACGGTACTTCACGGGCCCCGGACGGAGCGGGCACAGGCCCCCGACGAGGCGGGAACAGACCCCCGACGGGGCGGGCACAGGGCGCGGGCGGGGCAGGTGCCGGCCGCGTCGTCGGGGCCGCGGGCCCATGATCCCTCACCGGGCGGGGCGGATCGAGCGGCGGGCTCCGCTTTGTCGGCGGCGGATGCGAGACTGGGCCGCACCATGAACGTCTCGCACTTGGGGCAGGCTTCCCCGCCGCTTCGGCGGCTCTCCGAGCTGCGCGGCCCCGCGCCGCAGCGCAGCCTCGACGCCCGGGCCCTCGCCGCTCTCGCCGCCAATCCCGGATGCCGCCGTCGCGCCCTGCTGGACGCCGCGGGGGTGGACAAGACGGCGCTGGCGCAGCGGCTGGGCCGCCCCGCGCCGTTCGGCCAGTCGCCGTTCGCGATCCGCCGCGGCCTGCAGTTCGAGTCCCGGCTGAAGCAGGACGGCTACGCGGTGCTCCTGCAGCCGCTGCGCCGGATGCTGGGGGTGCCGGACGACGAGGTGGCCTCGCTCGGGGTGCCGGACCTGCTGCCGTCGCAGTCCCCCGCGGTGCGCGCGGAGCGGACGCTGGCGGCGCTGGCCGAGGCGTGCGCCGATCCCGCGGCGTGGACGCTGCTGGACCGTCCGATGCTGCGCCTCGACGTGGCGGGCAGCCCGGCGTACCTGGAGCCCGACGCGCTGGTGGTGCACGGCGGCCGGTGCACCGTGGTGGAGATCAAGTCCTTCCCGGTGCTGGACGGTTCGGCCGATCCGGCGAAGGTCGGCGCGGCGGCCCGGCAGGCCGCGGTGTACGTGCTGGCGTTGCAGGAGGCGGCGGCCCGGCTGGCCGGCCGGGAGCCGTCCGGCGATCCTTATGCGGTCCAGGAGCTGCCGGGCGCGCCGGAGTTGACGGTGCTGCTGGTCTGCCCGAAGGACTTCTCCAACCGTCCGGTCGCGGTGCCGGTCGACGTGCGGCGCGAACTGTCCACCACCCGGCGGCAGTTGTCCCGGATGACCAGGGTGGAGCAGCTGCTCGCGGCGCTGCCGGAGGGGGTGACCTTCGACCTGGCGCGGGACGACTCGGGTGCGCCGACCCGTCCGGTGGAGGAGTTGACGGAGGCGGTGGCGGCGGTGCCGGCCGCGTACGGTCCGGAGTGCATCTCGACCTGCGAGCTGGGCTTCCACTGCCGGGCGCAGGCCCGGTGCTCGGGTGCGGTGGAGCAGTTGGGCCGCGGTGTGCGGGGGGAGCTGGGCTCGCTGCGCACCGTGGAGGCGGCGCTCGCGGCGGCCGAGCGGGGCGCGGCGGAGAGCCTGGAGCCTTCGCTGCTGGCCGAGTTGGGGTTGGACGAGGCGTCCGAGCGGCTGGCGTACGCGGCGCGGCTGCGGGCGGAGGCGCTGACGGCCGGGGGCCTGCGGTGAGTCTGCTGTCCACGCTGGCGCGGTTGGAGGCGGTGCGCGGGCAGCGGGCGGAGCCGTTGGCGACGGTGCGGCACCGCCATCTGTCGGAGCGTCCGATGGTGCTGGTGCCGTTGGCGGCGGCGGGCGAGGCGGGCGCGCCGCTGGCGGTGCTGCTGGGCACGGACCGGGACGCGCCGCGGCTGCACCTGGTGCCGCAGCCGCTGAACCGCACGCAGCGGTCGGACTTCCTGGCGGCGGTGGCGGCGGACGTGGTGCCGTACCTGGAGTCGTTCGGCGAGCAGGTGGAGCTGCTGGAGGGTTCGGAGAAGGACCCGGTGAGCGGCGAGAAGGTGGCGGTGGTGCGGGAGCTGTGCGCGGACGCGCCGCAGCTGATCGTGCCGAACGCGGCGGGGGTGTCGCACCTGGCGCTGCTGGGCCGGTCCACCCGGTTCCGTCGCACGGCGGAGGACCCGGATCCGGGCGAGTACCCGGCGCCGACGCAGGTTCCGCTGCTGGGGCGGTGGTTGACGCATCTGACGGACCGGGCGCAGGTGCCGGGTTCGTCGATGCTGCTGGCGATGACGGGTCTGCTGGCGCGGCACTGGGCGACGGGTCAGTCCGGTCTGGAGGACCAGCACCTGGCGGCCCGGCTGGCCTGGCACCGTCCGCCGCCCGGCCTGGAGCCGCCGGTGACGGGTGCGGCGGCGGCGGAGTGGGTGGAGTCGGAGCGCGACGCGGAGGGTGTGCCGGTGTGTCCGCCGGCCGGTCCGGCGACGGATCCGACGTTCGACGAGAAGGTGCTGGCTCCGGCGATCCTGCGGCACGACGCGGCGGTGGCGGTGTGGGAGCGGGCGGAGGCGGCGCGGGACGCGGTGGAGTCGCGCCGGGCGGCGGGGCTGGTCGAGCAGGCCCGGGCGGAGTTGTCCCGGGTGCTGCTGGCGGCGACGCTGCCGACCTGGCGCGACGTGTGGCAGGGCGTGGACCTGTTGCGCGGGCTGCCGCCGGCGGGTCATCTGCCGGAGCGCTGGGAGGGCGACCGCTGGTCGTTCACCATGCACCGGGACCGGGTCGCGGCGGGCGAGCCGCCGCAGCCGCGCCGGGACGACGCGGTGACGGCGGCCCGCAAGCTGGCGCAGCGCGAGCGGGAGCAGGCGAAGCTGGAGATCCAGGAGGCGTTGGACGATCCGCTGGCGATGGCGGAGCGCCGGCTCGCGGGCGAGGCGTTCGCCGGTGAGGTGGTGGACGTGGTGCCGGAGTGGTCCGAGGGCCGTTCGCCGAAGCCGCGTCCGCTGCTGGTGGTGCGTACGGGGGACCGTCCGCACGCCGATCCGGGCCGTGAGGTGTACCGGGCGCACGCGGAGCCGGCGCAGCGGGCGGAGATCGTGTCGGCGGAGCCGGGCGAGGTGGTGGTGCGGCTGCTGTCGGGGATGGGGCGGCGCAGGGATCCGGAGCCGGGCAGTGTGCCGGAGGTGGGCAGCGAGGTGGTGTTCACGCTGTTCGAGCTGACGGCCCGCCAGTCGGCGCCGCTGCCGGAGCCCGCGGACACTCCGTGGACGCACGGCGGCCCGCCGGTGGTCGGCGAGGATTCACCGGCCGGTACGGACGAGTGGGAATGACCTGCGGATGAGCTTCTCGGGAGAGCTGGTGACCGACCCTCAGGACGCGCTGGACTCGGGCGCGTTGTCGCCGGGCGAGGCCGCCGACCGGGCCGTGGCGGGCATTCTGGACGCGGTGGTGCGTCCGCGTCCGGGTGCCCCGCGCGGCGTGGTGGTGGATTCGCCGCCGGGCGCGGGCAAGTCGACGCTGGTGGTGCGGGCGGCCCGGGAGCTGGTCGGCGCGGGCGAGCGGCTGATGATCGTCGCGCAGACCAACAGCCAGGTGGACGACCTGGTGGACCGGTTGGCGTCGAAGGCGCCGGACGTCTCGATCGGCCGGCTGCACGCGAGCGACTCGAAGCCCGCTCCGGAGGCGCTGCGGCATCCGAACGTCACCGCGAAGGACAGGGTCGCGGACCTGCTGGAGCAGGACGTGGTGATCTCCACGGCGGCGAAGTGGCAGTGGGTGAAGGCCGAGCAGCCGTGGCGGCAGGCGATCGTCGACGAGGCGTACCAGATGCGCTCGGACGCGCTGCTGGCGGTGGCCCGACTGTTCGAGCGGGCGCTGTTCGTGGGCGACCCGGGGCAGTTGGACCCGTTCACGGTGGTGGGCACCGACCAGTGGGCGGGCCTGTCGTACGACCCGTCGAGCTCGGCGGTGGTGACGCTGCTGGCGCACAATCCGTCGATCCGGCCGCACCGGCTTCCGGTGTCCTGGCGGCTGCCGGCGTCGGCGGCGCCGCTGATCTCGTCGGCGTTCTACCCGTACACGCCGTTCCGTTCGGGCACCGGCCCGGGCGAGCGGACGCTGCACCCGGGGGTGCGGTCGGACGATTCGGCGGTGGACGCGGCGATCGACGAGGCGGCCGGCAGCGGCTGGGCGCTGCTGGAGTTGCCGGCCCGGCACACGGTGCGCACCGACGCGCAGGCGGTGGCGGCGGTGGCGAGGACCGTGCAGCGGCTGCTGGAGCGGGAGTTGACGGCGGTCTCGGAGCAGGGGTCGGCGCGGTTGACGGCGGGCCGGGTGGCGGTGGGGACGGCGCACCGGGACCAGGCGGCGGCGGTGCGGGCGGAGCTGGCCCGGCTGGGGGTGCCGGTGGATCCGGCGGCGGGCGAGGCGGTGACGGTGGACACCGCGAACCGGCTGCAGGGCCGGGAGTACGACGTCACGGTGGTGCTGCACCCGCTGTCGGGGCGGCCGGACGCGACGGCGTTCCACCTGGAGACGGGTCGGCTGTGCGTGTTGGCGTCGCGGCACCGGCACGCGTGCATCGTGGTGGCCCGGGCGGGCATCGCGGAGCTGCTGGACGAGCATCCGTCGACGGAGCCGGTGCAGCTGGGTGTGGCGGTGAAGTTCCCGGACGGCTGGGAGGCGAACCACGCGGTGCTGGCGCGGCTGTCGGAGCACCGGGTGCGGCTGGTGTGACGCGCCCACCGGCGCGCGGCGGGTGCCGCGCGCCGGTGGTGGGGAATAGCGACCGCGGGCACACCGTTCCGCTGGTTGCGGTCCGCGCGCGACAATGGACGCCGGCCGTCATCCCTTTCACCACCCCGGAGGTGCCCCGCCATGCCCGACTCGCACCCGCAGGCGTCCGACCAGAGCGGTGCGCCGGTGCCGGCTGCCGTGCCGGGGCCCGGCGATCGGGGGCGTCGGATCCGGCCGGCCCAGCTGATCTTCGAACCGGAGGGCCAGGAGCCCGAGCCGGAGCGCTTCTTCGACCTGGAGTCGATCGCCGACCCGGCCGAACTGCTGTCCCGTTCCACCGAGTTGGCGCTGGCGTTCCGCGCCGCGGCGGAGCGTGCGACGGACTTCCAGGCGATCGCCGCGGCGCAGCTCGCCGATCCGCGCCGCTTCGACGCGCTGTCCGCCGAGCAGATCGCCGAGCGCGCGGAGTGGACGCCCGACTACGCGCTGAAGATGGTCGAGTACGGCCGCACCCTGCAGCGGCGCGGTCCCGCGGAGTAGGCCCCGCCAGGCCCCTGGCATATGCGGCGGGCGATGGTACGCCTTCGCTGCCGCCGGTGTCCGGCGAACGCGGTTTTCTGCGCGGCCCCGGGCGCGCCCGGTCCAGGCTGGACGGGTGGACATCTGGACCTATCAATCCGTCGAGTACGTCAGCGTCGCCGGGGAGGCGTGGCTGGCCTCCGCCAGCGAGTACCCGAGCAGCATGCGCGCGCTGTGGGAGGCCCGCCCGTGGGCGCCGGCCGTCCTGCCGTGCGGCCGGGTGTTCGACGTGATCAGCCTGCCGGCGGTGTTCGGCCGCCGGGTGCTCGACGAGCTGTGGGCGTCCGGTCCGGGCTGCGGCCCGGTGGCCACCTTCCGGGGCCGCACCCTGCTGTTCGCGCAGCCGGGCACGGCGGCCCGCCTGCGCACCCTGCTGGCCTGGGAGGAGTGGGCCCGGGACGTTCCGCCGCTGCTCTGCCACGGCATCGGCGACGCGGTGACGGTGCCCCCGGTCCAGCGCGCGGTGGACGCCACCGACACCGCCGCCGGCCGCTGGATCGTCGCCCCCGACACCCGGGAGCCCTGGCTGCCGGGCGCCTCCGTGCTGCTCTGGGCGTGCGTCCGCGCGGCCCGCAGCCGCCCCGGGCGTGAGCCCGGCGACCTGCGGCCGAACGCCCGCTGAACCCCGGGTGCCCGCCACGCGGCGCTCCGGCCGGAACGGATTTTGGCTCCGGCCCCGGCCGCTGCTACAGTCTTCCACGTCAGCAAGCGCCGCTAGCTCAGTTGGTTAGAGCAGCTGACTCTTAATCAGCGGGTCCGGGGTTCGAGTCCCTGGCGGCGCACAGACAGTCGAAGGCCCCTCGCGCGAGCGGGGGGCCTTCGTCGTTCCCGTCGCGGGTCGGCGCAGGTCGGCGCGGGACTCCTCGGGGCTCGGCCGGATGCGCGTAAAGGGCTGCTAATGTCCGGGTCATGGCGTCCGACGACCTGCATTCCGACTGGGCCGCCTGGCTCGACGCCGAGCTCGCCGAGGCCGAGGCGGCCGCGTTGCGCGCGCACCGGCGCGAGGAGCTGGAGCGGCGGTTGAAGCGGCTGCTGGCGTGGACGGGGGCGGTGACGCTGGCGGCCGGTCTGGGGTTCGGGCTGGTGTACACGGCGCAGCACGGTCCGGCGCCGCGCCCGGCGGGGCCGACGGCCTCGGCGGCGCCGACCCCGGAGGGCTGAGCCCGCGCTCAGGGCAGCAGGACCACCGCGAGGCGGCGCGGTCCGTGGACGCCCTTGACCCGGATCATCTCGATGTCGGCGGTGGCGGACGGCCCGCTGACGAAGGTGAGCGGCCGGGCGGGGTCGAGTCCGGCGAGTGCGCCGGGCAGCGCGGAGTGGACCTGGGCGGCGCGGACCACGCACACGTGCAGGTCGGGGAGCAGGGTGGCGGCGCGCCGGCCCTGGCCGGGCCCGCCGTCGAGGATCAGGGTGCCGGATTCGGCGACGGCGGCGGCACAGGTCGTCAGGACGGCGTCGGTGGCGTCGAGTTGGGCGTGGGTCAGCGGCGGCCGGTCGGTGCGGGTCTCGCCGTCCCAGTGGGCGGTCCACTGCTCGGGCAGCCCGGCGGGCACGACCGCGGTGCGGGCGCTCCCGAGTGCTTCCGCCACGGCGGGGCCGGCGTCGTCCGCGCGCAGCACGGTGGCGCCGTACTCGGCCAGCCGTTCGGCGAACAGCGCGAGGACGGCGGGGCGGTCGTCCTCGTCGAGGCCGGGGGCGTGGCGCAGGTAGTGGCGGGGCGGGGCGGCCGCGGGCGGGACGGCGGCGGCGCGGATCCGGCGGAGGATCTCGGTGCGGGCGTCGGTCACTTGGTGTCTCCTTGGGTCCGCTTCCACCAGCCGCGGAAGGATTCCTCGGGGATGGCGGGGAGGGTGCGGCTGTCGGTCCAGCCGCCGAGCACGCCGGGCAGCCCGACGCGCCGGGGCAGCAGCGGCCCGGCCGTGGTGGCGGTCTTCACGGCGGCCTTCCAGGCGGCCTGATGCGCCATCACTCCGCCGACGGCGCCGAGCGCGGCGCGTTCGACGGGGTGCTGTCCTCCGTCGGCGACCTGGGCGCGCAGGTCGAGCAGGACGTCGGTGAAGCGGATCCGGACGGGGCAGACCTCGTTGCAGGCGCCGCACAGCGTGGAGGCGTACGGCAGGGACGCGGTCTGCGGGTCGTCGAGTCCCTTGAGCAGCGGGTTGAGGATGGCGCCGATCGGTCCGGGGTAGACGGAGCCGTAGGCGTGGCCGCCGGTGCGTTCGTAGACGGGGCAGGTGTTCATGCAGGCGCCGCAGCGGATGCAGCGCAGGGCCTGACGGCCCGTCGGGTCGGCGAGGGCGCGGGTGCGGCCGTTGTCGACGAGGACGAGGTGGAAGGTCTGCGGGCCGTCGCCGTCGGTGGTGCCGGTCCAGGTGCTGGTGTAGGGGGCCATCCGTTCGCCGGTGGCGTTGCGGGCGAGGAGCTGCAGGAAGACTTCGAGGTCCTGCCAGGTGGGGACGGTCTTCTCGATGCCGACGACGGAGATCAGGGTGTCGGCGAGGGTGAGGCACATCCGGCCGTTGCCCTCGGATTCGACGACGACCAGGGTGCCGGTCTCGGCGACCAGGAAGTTGGCGCCGGAGACGGCGACCTTCGCGCCGAGGAACTTCTCCCGCAGGTGCAGCCGGGCCGCTTCGGCGAGTTCGGCGGGTTCGTCGGTGAGGCCGTCGGGGGCGGGGCGGCCGTGCCGGCCCATCTCGCGGACGAAGATGTCGCGGATCTCGCTGCGGTTGCGGTGCAGCGCGGGCACCACGACGTGCGAGGGCAGGTCGTCGCCGAGCTGGACGATGGTGGCGGCGAGGTCGGTCTCGCGGGCGTTGATCCCGGCGGCTTCGAGGGCGGCGTCGAGGCCGATCTCCTCGGTGAGCATCGACTTGACCTTGACGATCTCGGTCTCGCCGGTGGCCCGGACCAGGTCGGTGACGATCCGGTTGGCCTCGGCGGCGTCCCGTGCCCAGTGGACGGTGCCGCCGGCGGCGGTCACCTTCTCCTCGACCTGGAGCAGGTGGGTCTCCAGGTTCGCCAGCACCTGGTCCTTGATCGCGGCGGCGGAGTCCCGCAGCGCGTCCCAGTCGGGGCGTTCGGCGGCGAGCACCGCCCGCTTGCCGCGGATGGTGTGCGTGGCGCGGCGCACGTTCTCCCTCAACTGCCGGTTGCCGACCTCGCGTTCGGCGGCCTCCGGGAAGGCGGGCCAGCCCAGGAAGGACCTCGTCATCGTGCTCCCTCCACCACGGGGACGCCGGGCAGCGGCCCGTCCTGTTCGGTCCTGGCCAGGATCTCCACCAGGTGCACGGTGCGGACCGGGTGCCCGTCCCGGTCGAGCCGGCCGCCGATGTTCATCAGGCACGAGTTGTCGACGGCGGCGAGGACGCTCGCGCCGGTCTCCAGGACGTGCCGGGCCTTGTCGCCGTTCATCGCGCCGGAGACGGCGGGGTTCTTCACCGAGAAGGTGCCGCCGAAGCCGCAGCACTCCTCCTGGGCGGGCAGTTCGACGAAGTCGATGCCGCGGACGGCGCGCAGCAGCCGGTAGGGCCGCTCGCCCAGCCCGGTGGCCCGCAGGCTGTGGCAGGTCGGGTGGTAGGTGACCCGGTGCGGGAAGTACGCGCCGACCTCCTCGACGCCCAGCCGGTCGGTCAGGTACTCGGTCAACTCGACGACGCGGGGCGCGAGTTCGGCGACGGCCCGGGCGAGCCCGGGGTCGCCGACGGCGGCCAGGGGGTAGGCCTCGGCGGGCATGCCGGCGCAGGACGCGGAGGGGACGACGATCTCGTCGTAGTCGCCGAAGGTGTCCACGAAGTGCCGGGCCAGTTGGGCGGTCCGCTTCCGGTAGCCGGTGTTGAAGTGCATCTGTCCGCAGCAGCTCTGGCCGGGCGGGAAGTCGACCTCGACGCCGAGGCGGCGCAGCAGGGCGACGGCGGCGCGGCCGGTGCCGGGGAAGAGGGTGTCGTTGAGGCAGGTCACGAACAGGGCGGTGCGGGGGCGTGGCACGTTCGGAGGCATGCCCGCATCATAGATGCAAGCTTAGATGCAAGGTGGGACGCCGTGGCAGAATGGCGGCGTGACCGACGCCCAGCCCAGCCCCGCCGCCGATGCGCAGCCCGCTGCCGCCGACGGCCAGTCCACCGCCGAACGGGCCTACCACCACGTCCGCGGCCGGCTGCTCGACGGCACCTGGCCGGGCGGCACGCTGCTCTCCGAGGGCGTGGTCGCGATCGACCTGGGCCTGTCCCGCACCCCGGTCCGGGAGGCGTTCCTGCGCCTGCAGTCGGAGGGCTTCCTGCGCCTGTACCCGAAGCGCGGCGCGCAGGTCGTCCCGATCGCCCCGGGCGAGGCCCGGGACGTGCTGGCGGCCCGGGTGCTGTTCGAGCACGGCGCGGTCGACGCCCTGGCCGACCGCGGCCCGGAGGCGCTGACGGCCGCCGCCGCCGAGCTGCGCGCCGCCTGCGAGCACGCCGACCCGCACCCGGTGGAGGCCGGCCGGCACTTCCACCTGACCCTGCTGCGGGCGGCCGGCAACCCCGTGCTGGCGTCCCTGTACGAGACCCTGTGGGACCGTCAGATACGCATCTCCGCCGCCGCCACCGCGACCCGCGCGCACGCCGCCGAGGACCACGCCGAGCACCGGGCGCTGGCCGACGCCCTCGCCGTCCCGGACCCGGCGCTGGCCCGCGCCCTGATCACCGCGCACGCCGACTCGCTGCTGGCGCGCATCCGCTGACCCCGGGTGCGCGAAGGGCCCCGGGGGGGAGCTACCCCCCCCGGGGCCCCCGCCGTTCGCGCGCTACTTGCGGCCGCGCAGCTCGCGGTAGCGGCCGACCAGGGCCGCGGTCGAGGAGTCCAGCGCCTCGCCGCCCTCGCCGGTCAGCAGGACGGGCTCGATCTTCTTGGCGAGCACCTTGCCGAGCTCGACGCCCCACTGGTCGAAGGAGTCGATGTTCCACACCGCGCCCTGGACGAACACCTTGTGCTCGTAGAGGGCGATCAGCTGGCCGAGCACGTGCGGGGTGAGCTCGTCGGCCAGGATCGTGGTGGTCGGGTGGTTGCCGCGGAACGTCTTGTGCGGGACCAGCTCGGCGGGCACGCCCTCGGCCGCGACCTCCTCGGCGGTCTTGCCGAACGCCAGCGCCTGGGTCTGCGCGAAGAAGTTGGCCATCAGCAGGTCGTGCTGGGCGACCAGGCCGACCTGCAGGTCGTCGACGGGCCGGGCGAAGCCGAGGAAGTCCGCCGGGATCATCTTGGTGCCCTGGTGCAGCAGCTGGTAGTACGCGTGCTGCCCGTTGGTGCCGGGGGTGCCCCACACCACGGGGCCGGTCTGCCAGTCGACCGGGCGGCCCTCGCGGTCCACCGACTTGCCGTTGGACTCCATGTCGAGCTGCTGCAGGTACGCGGTGAACTTCGACAGGTAGTGCGAGTACGGCAGCACGGCGTGCGCCTGGGCGTCGAAGAAGGCGCCGTACCAGACCCCGAGCAGGCCCAGCAGCAGCGGGGCGTTCTGCTCGGCGGGCGCGGTGCGGAAGTGCTCGTCGACCAGGCGGAAGCCGGCCAGCATCTCCTGGAAGCGCTCGGAGCCGATCGCGATCATCAGCGACAGGCCGATAGCCGAGTCGTACGAGTAGCGGCCGCCCACCCAGTCCCAGAACTCGAACATGTTGGCGGTGTCGATGCCGAAGTCGGCGACGCCCTGCGCATTGGTGGACAGCGCCACGAAGTGCTTGGCGACGGCCTCCTCGCCCGCGCCGAGCTGCTCCAGCAGCCAGCTGCGGGCGGCGACCGCGTTGGTGACGGTCTCGATGGTGGTGAACGTCTTCGAGGCGACGATGAACAGCGTCTCGGCGGCGTCCAGGTCGCGCACCGCCTCGTGCAGGTCGGCGCCGTCCACGTTGGACACGAAACGGACCGTCAGGTCGCGGTCGGTGTACGAGCGGAGCACCTCGTAGGCCATCGCCGGGCCCAGGTCGGAGCCGCCGATGCCGATGTTGACGACGTTGCGGATCCGCTTGCCGGTGTGGCCGGTCCACGCGCCGGAGCGGACCCGCTCGGAGAAGTCGGCCATCTTGTCGAGCACGGCGTGCACGGCGGGGACGACGTTCTCCCCGTCGACCTCGATCACGGCCCCGCGCGGGGCGCGCAGCGCGGTGTGCAGGACGGCCCGGTCCTCGGTGTTGTTGATCTTCTCGCCGCGGAACATCGCGTCGCGCAGCTCGGCGACGCCGGTGGCGGCGGCAAGCCGGCGCAGCAGGTCCAGGGTGCGGTCGGTGACCAGGTGCTTCGAGTAGTCGATGAAGAGGTCGCCGACCTGAAGCGTGTAGCGCGTGCCCCGGTCGGGGTCGGCGGCGAACAGCTCGCGCAGGTGCTGGTCGCCGAGCTCGGCGCGGTGCTTCCCCAGCGCGGCCCACTGCGGGGTGCGGTCCAACGGGGTGCGGCCGTTGGCAGGGGTGTCCGACATCGGTTGCTCCTTGCGTCATGCGGGTGCAGATACCGGCGGTTCCGGCGGGAGGGTTGCGCTGGGGCCGGCGGGTACGGTGCACGAGCCGGCACCATCGCCAGCCTTGCCCGGCCCAACCCTATTCCCTGCCGGCCGCCCCGCCGGGACATCCGCCCCCGGGTCGACGGGCCGTCACTTCCTGGCCGACTGGAGGTCGAGCGCCCGCAGCACGCGGTCCGCGATCTCCGGGTCGGCGCCAGCCTCGCTGCGGGCCGTGAGCACCTCGCGGCGGGAGGCGGCGATCATCTCCTGCTCGACCGCGAACGCCTGCCGCCACTTCTTGCCGCGGCGCTTCGCCTCCAGCGCCTCCTCCTCCTCGTACTTCTCCGGACAGAGCCGGGCCAGCCGGTCGTGCTGGCGCTCGCGCAGGCGCTCGGTGATCTCCGGCGGCAGCTGGTCCTCCTCCTCCAGCTCGGCCAGCCGGTGCAGCCCGGCCTTCGCGGCCCGCCACCACAGCTCGCGGACCGCCTGCTCGTGGGCGTCGTGGTCGCTGTCCAGGCCGAGCAGCTTCACCACGTAAGGGAGCGTCAGACCCTGCACCACCAGCGTGAACAGGACGACGCTGAACGCGATGAAGACGATCTCGTTGCGGACCGGGAACGGCAGCCCGTCGTGCAGCGCGAGCGGGATGCCGAGCGCCAGCGCGACGGTCGCCACCCCGCGCATGCCGGACCACCACAGCACCACGGTCTCCCGCCAGCTGATCGGGGTGTCCTCCTCCCCGTGGCTGACCCGCTTGGACAGCCACGCCGCGGGCAGCAGCCAGAGCAGCCGGACCAGCACCACCACGGTGATGACGATCGCGGTGTCGCCGATCATGGTGTGCCAGGTGTCCTTGACGTCCCGCAGGACGGTGGACAGCTCCAGGCCGATCAATCCGAACGCGACGCCGGTGATCAGCGTCTCGACGATCTCCCAGAACGCGTTGCCGACCAGCCGGAACGACACGTCGTCGGCGTCGGACGCCCGGTCCGCGAGGTACAGCGCGCACACCACCACGGCGAGCACGCCGGAGCCGTGCATCTCCTCGGCCAGGGTGTACGCGGCGAACGGCACCAGCAGGTTGAGCGCCACCTGCTGGGTGGGGTCCTCCAGCCGCCCGGCCAGCTTGGCGTTCGCCCAGCCCAGCCCGACGCCGACCAGCACCGCGACCACCGCCGACAGCAGGAACCGCAGCACCGCGTGCCCGGCCGACAGGTCCCCGTCGACCACCGCCTCGATCGCCAGCGAGTACACGACGATCGCGGTCACGTCGTTGAACAGGCCCTCGCTCTCCAGCACCGCGGTCAGCCGGCGCGGCAGCCCCACCTCGCCGGCCACCGCGACGGCGGCCACCGGGTCGGGCGGCGAGACCAGCGCGCCGAGCGCGACCGCGGCCGCGACCGGAACGCCCGGCACCAGCCAGGAGAACGTGCCCGCGACGGCGGTCGTGGTGACGATCACCAGCGCGACGGCCAGCAGCAGGATCGACCTGATGTTCGCCTTGAAGTACCGCACCGAGGAACGCCGGGCGACCGCGAAGATCAGCGGCGGCAGCACCAGCGGCAGGATGAACTCCGGGTCGATCTCCACGTTGGGGATCTGCGGCACCAGCGCGAACACCAGGCCGACCATGGTCATCAGCACCGGCTGCGGGATCCGGGTCCTCCGGGCCAGCGGCATCGTCACCACGGAGGCGAGCAGCACCAGGAAGAGCAGTGTCAGCTGGCCCACGGAGAATCCTCTCGGCAGAAGCGGACGGCCGGATTCAGCATACGTTCCGGCCGCGACCGGACCGATTGTGTGTTTCCGGCTCTGACCAGGTAATGTTCTCTCCGTCAGCAAGCGCCGCTAGCTCAGTTGGTTAGAGCAGCTGACTCTTAATCAGCGGGTCCGGGGTTCGAGTCCCTGGCGGCGCACAGACAGTCGGAGGCCCCTCGCGGAAGCGAGGGGCCTCCGGCGTTTCTCCGTTCAGTCCGGGCGCCGCTCATTGACGCACAGCACGTTGCCGTCCGGGTCCTTGAACCACGCCGCCCGCATGCCGTCGTCCTCCGCGACCCCGTTCACGGTCTTCAGCCCCGGCAGGTCGTACTCCTCGAACACCACGCCACGACCGCGCAGTTCGGCCATCTCGGCATCCAGGTCCGCGACCTTCCAACTGGCCAGCGTATGGCCGGCCTGCCCCCCGTAGGGCGTCTCGTACATCCCGAACTCACTGTCCCCGCACCGGAACGTGACTTCCTCCGCCCCGTCCCGCACCAGCGACAGCCCGAGCGTGTCCCGGTAGTACCGCTTTCCCTGTTCGAGGTCGGTCACCGGAATCACCGCGTACAACGGCGCATCTCCCAGCATCACCACCACCTCCTGCCCCCCAATCTAGGCACCCACCCCCACCCCCGCGATCCCCTACGTCCACCCCCACCCAGCGCAAAGCCCTCTCACCCCCAGCAACCGGCCCAGGCCGGTCGCCGGTTCTTGCAGCGGGTGGTCGCCCGCGGCGGGCCCGGGCGTGAGGCAGCGGGGGCTGGCCGGCGCCGTGACGGTGTCGGGAAAAGCCCGCCGCAGGCGACCACCGGCACGAAAGCCGGCCACCACCCGGCAACCGGCCCCCTCCCACTACCCGCTCGACCGCTCAACCCACCCCAACCCCCACCACCCAAGCCCGCCGCAGGCGACCACCCAACACACGAAGACCGGCCACCACCCGGCAACCGGCCCCCGTCGTACTGCCGCTCGACCGCTCAGCCGAAGTAGGTGTGGAAGTTCTTCGAGAACTCGTTCCCGTTGTAGTTGTCCCAGTTGATCGACCAGGTCATCAGCCCGCGCAGGTTCGGCTGCTTGCCGGCCCGCGGGGTGTAGGAGCCGCAGCTGGTGCCCTTGGTGAGGCAGTCCAGGGCCTGGTTGACGACGGCCGGGGCGACGTAGCCGTTGCCGGCGTAGGTGTTGGCGGGCATGCCGATCGCGACCTGCGAGGGCTTGAGCGCCGGGAACATGTTGGCGGTGTTGCCCGCCACCGGGAAGCCGGCGAGCAGCATGTCGGTCATCGCGATGTGGAAGTCCGCGCCGCCCATGTTGTGGTACTGGTTGTCGAGGCCCATGATCGAGCCCGAGTTGTAGTCCTGGACGTGAAGCAGCGTCAGGTCGTCGCGCAGCGCGTAGATGACCGGCAGGAACGCCCCGGCGCGCGGGTCCTGTCCGCCCCAGGGGCCGGAGCCGTAGTACTGGTAGCCGAGCTGGACGAAGAAGGTCTCCGGCGCCATGGTCAGTTGGAACTTCGCGCCGTACTTGGCCTTCAGGGTCTTCACGGCCGAGATCAGGTTGGTGATCACCGGCGTGGTCGGGTTCTTGAAGTCGTTGTCGCCGGTGGCCAGCGACAGCGAGTGTCCTTCGAAGTCGATGTCGAGGCCGTCCAGGCCCCACTTGTCGATGATCGCGGACACCGAGTTGACGAAGTTGTCGCGGGCGCCGGTGGTGGTGAGCTGGACCTCGCCGTTCTGGCCGCCGATCGACAGCAGGACCTTCTTGCCCTTGGCCTGCTTGGCGGCGATCGCCGCCTTGAAGTCGGCGTCGGACTCCACGCCGGGGCACTCGGTGACCGGGCAGCGGTTGAAGTGGATGGTGCCGGAGGTGATGGAGTCCGGCTCGCCGAAGGCCAGGTCGATGATGTCCCAGCTGTCGGGGACGTCCGCCATCTTCATGTACCCGGCGCCGTTGGCGAAGCTCGCGTGCAGGTAGCCGACCAGCGCGTGGCTCCCGGCGGGCGGCGGAGTGGTCGGCGAACTCGACGGACTGGCACTGGCCGAAGCCGACGCAGAAGCCGAAGCCGAAGCCGAAGCAGACGCGGACGGGGAGGCGGACGCGGAGGCGGAGGCGGAGGCGGACACCGACGCGGACGGACTCGGCGCACCCGGCCCGTCCAGCGAGATGTCGTCCGCGTAGTAGGTGCCCTGCCCGTACCAGCCGTGGGTGAAGACGGTGGCGGAGGTCTGGGTGGCGGTGGTGGTGAAGCTGACGGACAGCTTCTGGTAGGCGCCGCCGGTGCTGGGCGTCCAGGTGGAGGTGCCGCCGTTGACGCCGAGGTAGACGTACGCGCCGTTGACGTAGGCGCTGAGGGTGTACGTGGTGTTGGGGGCGACGGCGACGGTCTGGGTGCACTGGGCGGTGTCGCCCGCGCTCGCGGCGCCGGCCAGCGCGTAGCTGCCGCTGCGGGCGTGGCCGGTGACCACGCTGCCGGTGGAGCCGCTGCAGGTCCAGGGGTTCAGTGCGCCGGTCTCCAGGCCGCCGTTGACCAGGAACTCGCCGGCCGAGGCCGACCCGGCGAGTCCGAAGCTGATCGCGACGGCGCCCGCGGCCGCGACGGCCCAGGCCGTTCCGGCGGCGAGCAGCCGCTTGCCTCTGGGCGTTCGGGGAGTGTGCATGTGGGGATGCTCCTGCCTCTGTGTGGGGGACGCCCGCCTCCCGGCCGCCGGATCGTGGGGTTTCCGGCCCGGGGCGTGCCGCCGCACCGGCACGCACCTGGGAGTTGGACTAGACCACTGAACCGGCTCCGCCCGTCCCTGTCAATGCACGGGCGACCCGCGTTCCCTGACGGTGAGTCAGCCACCCGGTCGGCGCGGCGGCCGGTCCTCGGCCGCTCCACCGCAGGTCCCCGCGTTTGCGGGCCCCGGCGGCCGATCGAACCATGGAATGGTGCCCGGATATCTGCGCTTCCCCCATGTACGTGACGGTCTGCTCGCCTTCACCGCCGAGGACGACGTCTGGGTCGCGCCGCTCGCGGCGGACGGCCTGGTCGGGCGGGCCTGGCGGGTGACCGCCGACCGGACCAGGGTGAGCCACCCCCGGCTGTCGCCGGACGGCTCGACGGTGGCCTGGACGAGCTGGTTCGCGCTGACCCCGGAGGTGTTCACCGCCCCGGTGGCGGGCGGCCCGGCGACCCGGCTGACGTACTGGGGCAGCCAGGACACCCGGGTGCGCGGCTGGCTGCCGAACGGGGAGGTGCTGGCCGTCACCTCGTACCACGAGCCGTTCGCGCACTACACCTGGGCGTGGGAGCTGCCCGCGGACGGCTCGCCGGGCCGCCGGATGCCGTGGGGGCCGGTCGCGGACGCGCAGGTGGGGGCGGGCCACACGGTGCTGCTGACCGATGCCGCGCCGCACGAGCCGGCGTTCTGGAAGCGCTACCGGGGCGGCGCGACCGGCCGCCTGTGGGTGGACCACGACCTGCTGCTGCCGGGCCTGCCGGGGCACCTGGCCGCGCCGATGCCGGTGGCCGCGCCGACCGGCACCCGGGTGGCGTTCCTGTCCGACCACGAGGGCGTCGGCAACGTGTACTCGGTGCGCCCGGACGGCACCGACCTGCGCCGGCACACCGACCACGCCACCTACTACGCGCGCGAGGCCGCCACCGACGGCACCCGGATCGTCTACCAGCACGCCGGCGACCTGTGGCTGCTGGACTCGTTGGACGCTCCGGCCCCGCACCGGCTGGAGGTGCCGCTCGGCGGTGCCCGGGCCGGCCGCCGCCCGTACCAGGTGAGCGCCGCGAACAACGTCAAGGACCTGGCCTGCGACGCGACCGGCCGGGCCGGGGTGATCAACGTGCGCGGGTCGCTGTACTGGCTGACCCACCGGGACGGCCCGGCCCGGGTGCTGGCCGACACGCCGGGGGTGCGCTGCCGGCTGCCGCTGGTGCTCGGCTGGGGCGGGCAGGCCGCCTGGGTCACCGACACGGAGGGCGAGGACGCGATCGAGCTGGCCCCGCTCCCGGGCCGGGAGGCCGCCGCCGGCCCGGACGGCCTGCCGGAGGTCCGGGCCCCGCACCGGCGGATCGCGGCGGGCCGGATCGGCCGGGTCCAGGAGCTGTCGGCGTCCCCGGACGGCGCCCGGCTGGCGGTGGCCTGCTCGGACGGCCGGCTGCTACTGGTGGACACCGCCGAGGGCGGGGTCACCGAGGTCGCCGCGTCCCGGTTCGGCCCGGTCTCCAGCCCGTCGTTCTCGCCGGATTCGCAGTGGCTGGCCTGGTCGCAGCCGGTCGCGGGCCGCTCGCTGCGGTCGATCCAGCTCGCCCGGGTGGACCGGCCGGAGCGCACCGTCGACGTCACCGGCGGCCGGTTCGAGGACGAGCACCCGGTGTTCACCCGGGACGGCCGGTTCCTGGTGTTCCTGTCCTGGCGGGGCTTCGACCCGGTGCACGACGTGCACACCGGCGACCTGTCGTTCCCGCTGGGCTGCCGCCCGTACCTCGTGCCGCTGGCCGCCGACACCCCGTCCCCGTTCGCCTCGCCGGCCGAGGGCCGCCCGCCGATGGGGCTGGACCCGGAGGAGGCCGGCGGCGACGGCACGGTGCGGGTGGACGAGGACGGGCTGACCAAGCGCCTGGTGCCGTTCCCGGTGATCGCCTCAAAGTACTCGGCGACGGCGGCGGTGCGCGGCGGCGTCGTGTGGCTGCGCTGGCCGATCTCCGGCGCGCTCGGCCAGACCTTCGCCAACCCGGAGGACACCTCGGGCCGGCCCGCCCTGGAGTTCTTCGACCTGGCGCGGGGCCGCCGCACCACCCTGGTCGAGCAGTTGGACGGGTTCGCGGTGTCCGCCGACGGCTCGGCGGTGTCGGTGTTCTCGGGCGGCGCGCTGAAGCTGTACCCGATGGCCGCGCCGTCCGCTCCCGTCCCGGTCGACCTCCGCCGGATCACCCACACCGTGCACCCGGCCGCCGAGTGGCGGCAGTCGTACTTCGAGGCCGCCCGGATCGTCGCCGACCAGTTCTGGGACCCCGGCATGTGCAACCTCGACTGGCCGGAACTCACCGCCCAGTACGCCCCGCTGCTGGAGCGGGTGGCCTCCCCGGACGACTTCGCCGACCTGCTGCGGGAACTGCTCGGCGAGCTCGGCACCTCGCACGCCTACGTCACCCCGTCCCGGCGCGGCGAGGGTCCGGCGATCGCGCAGCAGCCGCTCGGCCTGCTCGGCGCGAACGCGCACCGCGACCCGGACGGGCGCTGGCTGGTCGACCGGATCCTGCCCGGCGAGTCCTCCGATCCCAAGGCCCGGGCCCCGCTGGCCGGTTACGGCCTGCACGACGGCGACGAGCTGCTCGCCGTGGACGGCCGCCCGCCCGACCCGGTGCGCGGCCCGACGCCGCTGCTCGCCGGAACGGGCGGCACCACCGTCGAGCTGACCGTCCGTCACGACGGGCGGGTCCGGCGGATCGCCGTCACCCCGCTCACCGACGAGCGGCCCATCCGCTACCAGGACTGGGTGGCCAAGCGCCGCCACCTGGTGCGGGAGTTCAGCAACGGGGTGTGCGGGTACCTGCACATCCCGGACCTCGGCGGCTCCGGCTGGGCCCAGTTCAACCGCGACCTGCGCTCCGAACTCGCCCACCCCGCCCTGGTGCTGGACGTCCGCGGCAACGCCGGCGGCAACGTCTCCGAACTGGTCCTGGAAAAACTCCACCGCCGGGTCCTGGCCTGGGACTTCACCCGCGGCCGGCAGCCCGTCCGGTGGCCCCGGGACGCGCCGCGCGGGCCCGTGGTCGCGCTCGCCGACCACGCCACCAGCTCCGACGGCGACGTCATCATCGCCGCCATCAAGACCCTCGGCCTGGGCCCGGTGGTCGGCACCCGCACCTGGGGCGGCGTGGTCGGCATGACCGGCCGGCACGCCCTCGGCGACGGCACCCAGATCTCCGTCCCGAAGAACGCCTCCTGGTTCACCGGCGGCATCGGCTTCTCGGTCGAGAACCAGGGCGTCGCCCCCGACATCGAGGTGATCCGCACCCCGCGCGACTGGGCCCGCGGCGACCACACCGACCTCTCCGCCGCCGTCACCCTCGCCCTCGACCTCCTCACCACCACCCCCGCCGCCACACCCCCGCCCCCCACCACCCCCCGCCCCGACCTCCGCCGCCCACCCCTGCCACCGCGCTCCTGACACGCCCCGCCCCCATGCGCGGCGGCCGCCTGGCCCGCACTGCTGCTGGCCCTGGGCACGCTGTCGGTGAACCGCCGCGACGTATGACCGGCCGTCAACTCCGTCGGCCCGCCCGGAAACGCCGTGTGGCCGGCCCCTGGGAGGGGCCGGCCACACGGTGGGGTGCGGTTACTTGGTGCCGCGGTTGCGACGGCGGCTGTTGAGGAAGAACACGCCGCCCGCGGCGGCGAGGGCGAAGGCCCCGGCGGCCAGCGGCGCGGACTTGTCGGTGCCGGCGGCGACCTGCTCGGCGTTCACGTTGGTGGGAACCGACGCGGACATCACGGTGGTGCCGGTGCCCGAGGAGGGCGACACCCACGAGGAGGGCGAGACCCACGGGGACGGCGAGGTCCAGGGGGTCTGCGAGCCCGACGGGGACGGCCAAGTCCAGGAGGACGGCGACGGCGACGGCGAGGTCCAGGAGGACGGCGACGGCGACGGCGAGGTCCAGGAGGACGGCGACGGCGACGGCGAGGTCCAGGAGGACGGCGACGGCGACGGAGACGACCAGGGGGAGGTCGGGGCCGACGGGGAGGGCGACACCGGCGGCGCCGGCGGGACCTTCAGCCAGCCGAGGGGGGCCTCCAGGCTGCGGTCGCCGTCCGCCGCACCGCGGACGTTCAGCAGGATCTCGTCGGCCTGCGCCGCGATCGCCTTCGAGGTGGTGACCGTCACCACGTAGCGGGAGATCTGGCCGTTCGCCATCGGCTGGTCCAGCGCACCGGAGGCGCCCCAGATCGACGGGTCGCACCCCATCCGGGTGGGCAGTTCCACCGTGCTGTCGTCGCGCACCCAGCGCAGCGTGGTGTTGCTGGTGTCCATCACGCTGGGGTGGGAGGTGATCACCGGCACCACGGTGACGTGCTGGTACGCGGCCCCGGTGTTGTTCGTCAGCCAGATGTAGCCCCGGTAGGTCACCGTGTCGCCGTCGACGACCGGGTACATGTCCCGCATGGTCTCCAGCACGACGTGCCCGTTGTGCGCGGGGCCGTTCTCGACGGCGTCCTCGCCGGGCAGGTGGACCGAGCCGTCGGCGCACGGCACCACGGGGGTGTCGTTGTCCGCCCAGGCGATGCCGCCGGCCACGCCGGTGGCGGCGAGCATCAGCGCGGCAACGGCGGTCGTCTTCTTCCAGGAAGTGATGGACGGCGCGAACCGACGGGCAGTCATGAAGGGGTCCCCCCAAGGGATCGAATTCTGCTGAGCTCAGCGTGGCGCCCCCGATCGGCCGTTCTCCCCCGGCCGGGTCGGTCGCGCAGGAACAAACTATCTCACCCGATCGACACCGGACGATCACTTTTTCTCATCGGCCTCGGACGGCCCGACGCCGGTGCCGTTCGGCACCGGCGTCGGCGGGTGGGGGTCAGCCCCAGGGGTCGCCCTCGGCCGTCATGTTCTCGGCGGCCTGGCGGTCCTCGCGTTCCTGGCGGATGCGGCGCTCGGCTTCGTCACGGGCGCGTTCCACGCTGTCGCCGAAGGCGTCGGCGGCCTCGTCGTGGGCGAGGGCGGCCCGCTCGGGCGAGTCGGCGGCCGGCTGGGGCGCCCGGTGGCGGTACCTGTCGAAGATGCCCATGTCTCCTCCTCGGGTGGGCGTCCCCCCTGCTTGGCTGCCTCACTGTCACGGTACGCCGAACGGGACGGCCCGGTCGGGTCCGTCCCGTGGTGGCGCGGCGGTCAGGAGGACTCACCCTCCTGCGGGGTGTCCTGGGCGGTCTCCTGGCCCTGGGGCACTGCGCCCTCGGCCTTCTCGCGGGCCTTCTGCTCGGCCTCCTCGGCCTTCGGTTCCTGGTTGCCGAGCGCCGACTTGGCCTGGTCGGCGAGGTCCTTCGCCTTGTCCTTGAACTGGTCGCTGAGACCCATCGCTCCTCCTCGGATGTCGCGGACAACGGGCTGCGTCCACCCTCGCACCGGCCCCTGGGGGTCGCACCCCGGCGGCCGCCGCTCACCCGGCCGGCGGACACCGGCCGCAGGCCGGGGCGGTGCCCGAACTTCCTTGCGCGGCAATGGAGAAGGCCGATGGTCCCGGATGGTCGCGCCCATCGGCCGTAGCCGCCGGACGGCCCGCCGCCCGACGCTGAGGGGGTCAACCGGTCCCGGCAGTGTCGCCGGGGCGCCCCCGCAGCCCCACCCCGAGAGGTGAGCCGCGCCATGTCCGGTCAGAACTCCCCCGCCGCGCACCCGAAGAACCCCGCCGCGGACGCGAACGACCCCGCCGCGCAGGCGGAGAACCCCGTCGGCGCCGTCGCGTCCGACGACCCCGGCCCCGCCGTGGACGCCCTGGTCGCCAACGGCCGCAAGGCCCTGCAGGAGTACGCCGGTCTCACCCAGGAGCGGGTGGACCGGATCGTGAAGAAGGCCTCGCTGGCCGCGCTCGCGGCGCACACCCGGCTGGCGGCGCTGGCCGTCGAGGAGACCGGGCGCGGGGTGTTCGAGGACAAGGCGGTGAAGAACGTCTTCGCCTGCGAGCACGTGACGCACTCGATGGCCGGAATGCGCACGGTCGGCGTGATCTCCCGGGACGACATCGACGGGATCGTCGAGATCGCCGAGCCGGTGGGCGTGGTGGCCGCCCTCACGCCGGTGACCAACCCGACCTCCACCACCATCTTCAAGGCGCTGATCGCCTTGAAGACCCGCAATCCGATCGTGTTCGCCTTCCACCCGGCGGCGCAGCGCTGCTCGGCGGAGGCGGCCCGGATCGTCCGGGACGCGGCCGTCGCGGCGGGCGCCCCGGCGCACTGCGTGCAGTGGATCGACCGTCCGTCGATGGCGGCGACGCACGCGCTGATGGCGCACGACGGGGTGGCGACGATCCTGGCCACCGGCGGCAACTCGATGGTGCGGGCGGCGTATTCGTGCGGGAAGCCGGCGCTGGGCGTGGGCGCGGGCAACGTGCCGGCGTACGTGGAGCGGACCGCGGACCTGAAGCGCGCGGTGAACGACATCGTGCTGTCGAAGTCGTTCGACAACGGGATGATCTGCGCCTCCGAGCAGGCGGTGATCCTGGACGAGGAGGTGTACGAGCCGGCGCTGGCGGAGTTCCGGCAGTTGAAGGCGCACCTGGCGGACGCGGAGCAGAAGGCGCTGCTGGAGCGGCACCTGTTCGGGGCGGCCGCGGGCGCGAACTGCGCGGGGGCGAGGCTGAATCCGTCGGTGGTCGGGCAGTCGGCGGCGGCGGTGGCGCGGGCGGCGGGCTTCGAGGTGCCGGAGGACACCTCGGTGATCCTGGTGGAGGTCGCCGGGGTGGGTGAGCAGGAGCCGTTGACCCGGGAGAAGCTCTGCCCGGTGCTGGCGGTGCTGCGGGCGGGTTCGCGGGCGCAGGGCGTCCGGCTCGCCGCGGAGATGGTGGAGTTCGACGGCCTGGGGCACTCGGCGGCGGTGCACACCGAGGACGCGGCGTTCGCCGAGGAGTTCGGTGCCGGGGTGCGGGCCTGCCGGATCATCTGGAACGCGCCGAGTTCGCAGGGCGGCATCGGCGACGTGTACAACGCGTTCGTGCCGTCGTTGACGCTGGGCTGCGGCTCCTGGGGCCGGACCTCGGTGTCGGGGAACGTCTCGGCGCTGCACCTGGTCAACGTCAAGCGGGTCGGGCGCCGCAACAACAACCTGCAGTGGTTCAAGGTCCCGCCGAAGATCTTCTTCGAGCGCAACTCGCTGCGCTACCTGGCGGACATGCGCGGCGCCCGCCGGGTGGTGGTGGTCACCGACCGGACGATGGTGGAGATCGGCCACCTGGAGCGGGTCCGGGAGGTGCTGCGCCGGCGGGCGGAGCCGGTGGAGGTGCGGGTGGTGGACTTCGTGGAGCCGAATCCGAGCATCGCGACGGTGGAGAAGGGCGCGGAGCTGATGCGCGGCTTCCGACCGGACACCATCGTGGCGCTGGGCGGCGGTTCGCCGATGGACGCGGCGAAGGTGATGTGGCTGATGTACGAGCACCCGGAGGTGGACTTCGCGGACCTGAAGGAGAAGTTCTTCGACATCCGCAAGCGCGCGTTCACCTTCCCGGACCTGGGCGAGAAGGCGAAGCTGGTGTGCGTGCCGACCACGTCGGGCACCGGCAGCGAGGTCACCCCGTTCGCGGTGATCACCGATCCGGAGACCGGCCAGAAGTTCCCGCTGGCGGACTACGCGCTGACCCCGACGGTGGCGATCGTGGACCCGGCGCTGACCACCGACCTGCCGCCCGAGGTGACGGCGGACTCCGGGTTCGACGCGCTCACGCACTGCATCGAGGCGTACGTGTCGGTCTACGCCAACGACTTCACGGACGGGCTGGCGCTGCAGGGCATCCGGCTGGTCTTCGAGAACCTGGCGGCGGCGGTCCACGACGGCCCGCGGGACCAGGTGGCGCGGGAGCGGATGCACAACGCGGGGACGATCGCGGGCATGGCGTTCGGTTCGGCGTTCCTGGGCGCGGTGCACGCGATGGCGCACACCCTGGGCGCGACCTTCCACGTGGCGCACGGGCGGACGAACGCGCTGCTGCTGCCGCACGTGATCCGCTGGAACGGTTCGGCGCCGGCCAAGGTGACCAGCTGGCCGAAGTACCGGAGCTACGTGGCGCCGGAGCGCTACCAGCAGATCGCCCGGTCGTTGGGCCTGCCCGCCGACACCCCCGAGCAGGGCGTGGAGTCGCTGGCGCTCGCGGTGGAGGAGCTGCGCGACCGGGTCGGCATCCCGCGGTCGTTCAAGGAGGCCGGGGTGGACGAGGCGGCGTTCCTGGCGGCGCTGGGGCAGCAGGCGATGAACGCGTACGAGGACCAGTGCGCGCCCGCCAATCCGCGGATGCCGATGCTGCGGGACCTGGAGCTGCTGATGACCCGGGCGTACTACGGCGACGACCGGGCGGCGTGAATTCCGGGGACGAAGGTCCCCCCGATCAGGACTTTCCGAGCCCTTGTGACTTTGTGAAGCGTTTCACAATAGTGGCGCAGGGCGAGAGGCGGGAGCAGCAGCAATGAGCACACAGCACGCGGAGCGCACCCGGAGCGGTGCCTGGGACGGCTTCCGGGGCGGCCTGTGGCGGGACGCGATCGACGTCCGCGACTTCATCCAGCAGAACTACACCCCGTACGAGGGCGACGCGGCCTTCCTGGCCGGCCCGACCGAACGGACCGCGCGGATCTGGCGGCGGATCACCGACCTGTTCCCCGAGGAGCGCGCCAAGGGCGTCCTGGACGTCTCGTGGGACACCCCGTCCACCATCACCGCGCACGCGCCCGGGTACATCGACCGGGACCACGAGCTGATCGTCGGCCTGCAGACCGACGCCCCGCTGAAGCGGGCGATCATGCCGAACGGCGGCTGGCGGCTGGTCGCCGGCGCGCTGCGGACGTACGGCTACCCGGTCGACCCGGAGCTGGAGCGGGTCTTCACGGTGTACCGCAAGACCCACAACGCGGGGGTGTTCGACGCCTACACGCCGGAGATCCGGGCCGCCCGCAAGGCCGGCGTCGTCACCGGCCTGCCGGACGCGTACGGGCGGGGCCGGATCATCGGCGACTACCGCCGGGTCGCGCTGTACGGCGTGGACCGGCTGATCGCCGCCAAGCGGGCGGAGAAGGCCGGCCTGGACGCCGCGCCCGCCGACCCGCGTGCGCTGGAGGGGACCATCCGCGAGCGCGAGGAGCTGGCCGAGCAGATCCGCGCCCTGGCGGAGCTCAAGGAGATGGCCGCCGGCTACGGCCACGACATCTCGGGCCCGGCCGCCACCGCCCGGGAGGCGATCCAGTGGCTGTACTTCGCGTACCTGGGGGCGGTGAAGGAGCAGAACGGCGCGGCCATGTCGCTCGGCCGCACCTCGACCTTCCTGGACGTCTACCTGGAACGCGACCTCGCCGAGGGCCGGCTGACGGAGAGCGGGGCGCAGGAGCTGATCGACGACTTCATCGTCAAGCTGCGGATCGTCCGCTTCCTGCGCACCCCCGAGTACGACGAGCTGTTCTCCGGCGACCCGACCTGGGTCACCGAGTCGATCGGCGGCATCGGCGCGGACGGCCGCCCGCTGGTCACCCGGACCTCGTTCCGCTACCTGCAGACCCTGTACAACCTGGGCCCGGCGCCCGAGCCGAACATGACGGTGTTCTGGTCGCCGAAACTCCCGCAGGGCTTCAAGGAGTTCTGCGCCCGGGTGTCCGTCGACACCTCCAGCGTGCAGTACGAGTCGGACGAGCTGATGCGCCCGCGCTTCGGCGACGACACCGCGATCGCCTGCTGCGTCTCCGCGATGGAGGTCGGGAAGCAGATGCAGTTCTTCGGCGCCCGGGTCAACCTCGCCAAGACGCTGCTGTACGCGATCAACGGCGGCCGGGACGAGAAGACCGGCGAGCAGGTCGGCCCGAGGACCGGCCCGATCGAGTCCGAGGTCCTCGACTACGACGAGGTGCTGGCCCGCTTCGACCGGCAGCTGGAGTGGCTGGCCGAGACGTACGTGCACGCGCTGAACGTCATCCACTACATGCACGACAAGTACGCGTACGAGCGCCTGGAGATGGCCCTGCACGACCGCGACGTGCGGCGCACCATGGCCTGTGGCATCGCCGGGCTGGCGGTGGCGGCGGACTCGCTGTCGGCGATCAAGTACGCGACGGTGCGGCCCGTGCGCGACGGGTCCGGCCTCGCGGTGGACTACACGGTGGAGGGCGACTACCCGGCGTACGGCAACAACGACGACCGGGCGGACGGCCTCGCGGTGTGGCTGGTCGAGGAGTTCATGCGCAAGGTCCGCAAGCACCCCACGTACCGGGGCGCCGAGCACACCCAGTCGGTGCTGACCATCACCTCGAACGTGGTGTACGGCAGGAAGACCGGCGCCACCCCCGACGGCCGGCGGGCCGGCGAGCCGTTCTCGCCGGGCGCCAACCCGATGAACGGGCGCGACACCCACGGCTACGTGGCCAGCGCCCTGTCGGTGGCGAAGCTCCCGTACGACGCCGCCGAGGACGGCATCTCGCTGACCAACACCGTCACGCCCGACGCGCTGGGCCGCACCCCGGAGGAGCGGGTCCGCAACCTGGCGGGCGTGCTGGACGGGTACACGGCCGTCGGCGGCTTCCACATGAACGTCAACGTGCTGAACCGGGAGACCCTGGTGGACGCCATGGAGCACCCCGAGAAGTACCCGCAGCTGACCATCCGGGTCAGCGGCTACGCGGTCAACTTCGTCCGGCTGACCAGGGAACAGCAGTTGGACGTCCTGAACCGCACCTTCCACGGCTCGCTCTGACGCCCCGACAGGTCCCGGGAGGCCCCGCCATGACCGTCACGCTCCCGCCCGGCGCGCCGGCCGTCGGATCGGTGCACTCCTGGGACCTGTCGACCGGCGTCGACGGACCCGGCACCCGGTTCGTGGTGTTCCTCGCCGGGTGCCCGCTGAACTGCCTGTACTGCCACAACCCCGACACCAGGCAGATGCGCAACGGCCGCCGGACGACGGCGGACGCGGTGGTCGCCGAGGCCGCCAAGTGCACCGCCTTCATCCACGCCGCCGGCGGCGGCGCGACCGTCTCCGGCGGCGAGCCCCTGCTCCAACCCGCGTTCGCGGGCGAGCTGTTCCACCGCTTCAAGCACGAACTGGGCCTGCACACCGCCCTCGACACCTCCGGCTACCTGGGCGCCCGGGCGGACGACGCGCTGCTCGCGGACGTCGACCTGGTCCTGCTCGACATCAAGTCCTGGGACCGGGCGCTCTACCGCCGGGTGACCGGGCGGCCGCTCGGCCCGACCCTGGACTTCGCCCGCCGCCTCGCCGACCTCGGCAAGGAGGTCCACCTCCGCTTCGTCCTGGTGCCCGGCCTCACCGACCCGGCCGGGAACGTCGACGGCGTGGCCTCCTTCGCCGCCTCCCTGGGCAACGTCTCCCGGGTCGACGTGCTCCCGTTCCACAAGCTCGGCCGGGCCAAGTGGGAGGCGCTGGGCCGGGAGTTCACCCTGGCCGACACCCCCGTGCCCACCGCCGAACAGGTGCGGGCCGCACGCGACGCCTTCGCCGCGCACGGCCTGCACGCCGTGTGACGGGACGTCAGCCGGAGACCGAGGGCGCGCCGGTCTCCAGGTGGCCGGTGAACCGCTGCGACCAACTGGCGTCGCCGCTGACGGTGACCGTGAAGTCGTACCAGCCGTTGGCGTTGGCCACCACGTTGAACCAGTCGCTGGTGGCCGCGCCGGCGGCGACCTGGTACGTCCACGGGCCGTCGGTGCGGTAGTTGTTCGAGGTGACGGTGAAGGTGACCGGCGCGGCGCCCGCGTTGGCCAGCTTGAACCAGAGGGCGAGCCGGCCGGTGTCGGGCGCGGCGGCGTAGCTCGTCGTGACGGCGACGTTCCTGCCGGCCGCGGTGGCGTCGCCGGTGAAGCGGCGCAGGAAGCGGTTCGGGCCGATCACCGTCAGGTCGTACTTGCCCGCGCCGTAGCCGGTGCCGCAGTTGAAGAAGTCGCTGGTCGCACCGCCGGCGTCGACGGTGTACTGCCAGGGGCCGCCGGAGCGGTAGGCGTTGGCGTAGGCCGCGAAGTGGCTGGTGGCGGTGCCCGCGTTGGACATCGCGATCCACACCTTCATCACCCCGCCGGAGCCGAACTCCAGGTGGTCCAGGTTCGCCACCGGCTGGTACGGCAGCGCGCGGGCCGGACGGGTGCCGGGCTCCTGCGCGGGCAGCTGGTTGTTGACGGGCGCCGGGTTCGGCAGCGGCCCGCACGCGGCCAGGCCGATGGTGCCCGAGGTGTCGGGCAGCGCGGGCATCCCGTACACCGGGTTGGCGAAGTCGAACAGGCCGGTCAGGTCGCCGCACACCTTGCGGCGCCAGGCCGAGATGTTCACGCAGGTCGCCGGCTTGCCCTGGGCTGCCGTCCACTTCTCCAGGAAGCGCAGCACCGAGGTGTGGTCGAAGGTCTCCGAGGAGACCCACCCGCCGCGGCTCCACGGCGACACGGCGAGCATCGGGACGCGGAAGCCCAGGCCGATGTTGACGCCGTTGTAGAACTCCCCGGCCGTCCCGGCGGGCGCGGCCGGCGGCGGCACGTGGTCGAAGAAGCCGTCGTTCTCGTCGTAGTTGATGAACAGGATCGACGAGTTGAAGACGTTCGGGTCGGCGTTCAGCGCGTCCATCACGTTGTGCACGAAGTGCGCGCCGTCGGCCGGCGTGGCGTACGGGTGCTCCGAGGACGCCTGGTCCGGCACGATCCACGACACCTGCGGCAGGGTGCCGGCCAGCACGTCCGCGCGGATCGCCGCCACGATGTCGTCCGGGGTGCGGTTGGTGGCCTTCGGGACCGAGCCCATGCCCTTCACCGCGAGCGGGCTGCCCGCCGGGGCCGAGGAGAACTGGGTGAAGTACGCCAAGGCGTTGTCGCCGTAGTTGTCCGAGGCGTTCTGGTAGACCTTCCAGCTCACCCCCGCGTTCTCCAGCGCCTCCGCGTACGTCTGCCAGCGCAGCCCCGACTCGTCGCCGCCGTCGTACGCCGGGCCGCCCGCCGCACCGGACGGGTCGATCTGGCCGGACCAGTGGTAGGTGCGGTTCGGGCCCGTCGCCGACAGCACCGAACAGTGGTACGCGTCGCAGACCGTCCAGTTGTCGGCCAGCGCGAAGTGGAACGGGATGTCCGCCCGGGTCAGGTAGCCCAGCGTGCGGACGTTGCCCTTCGCCGCCACCCAGGAGTCCAGCTTTCCGCCGTTCCACGCCTTGTGCTGGTCCGACCAGGCGTGCGACAGGTCCCCGTTGCACTGCGCCAGCCGCTCCGGGTCGGCGCCGCCGGCCGGCTTGGTGGCGGAGAACTGCCACGGGTACTGACGGCCCAGCAGGTTCGGCTGGTTGAACACGCTGTAGCCGCCGGATATCTGGATCGCCGAACGGTCCGCGAAGCCGCGCACGCCCTTCAGCGTCCCGAAGTAGTGGTCGAAGCTGCGGTTCTCCTGCATCAGGATCACCACGTGCTTCGCGTCCGTGATCGTCCCCGTGGTGCTCAGCCCCGCCGCCACCGCCGGCGCGGTCCCGCCCGCCACCGCCGACCCCGCGACCGCCGCACCGGCCGCCGCGCTCGCCGACAACGCCATGAACTTCCTACGACTCAGCTCTGCCACTCTGACCCGCCCGCCCTTCGGCTGCTGATGATGTTGTCCAGACACCTCGTCCGGAACGCCGAGCATCCTCACGCAGCCGGGGCGACATGGCCATGACTTTCCCCGAAGGATTGTTGGACTGTTCACCAGATGAACGTCCGGTGCGCGCACCGCCGTTGACGGAGCCCCGGCCGGCGCGGATCATCTCCCCATGACCCTGCTGGCCGGCCGGACCGTCGAGAACCCCGGCGTGATCCTCATCTGCTGGGGCGCGGCCGCGACGCTCCTCGGCGCGTTCCTGGCCTCCCGGTGGTTCACCCGCCTCCGGTCCGCGCTCTCCGAGGGCACGCCCGACCTCCCCACCCGCCGCCGCACCGCCACCCCCGGGGCCGTCCGACTCATCGGCCTCCTCACCCTCACCGTCGGCCTCACCGCCCTCACCGCCGGCCTGATCACCGCCTTCCGCCACTGACACCCCGGGGACCCCGGCACGGAGCAGCCCCCGACGGCCCTCCTCGCGCCGCGAGGCGGAACCCACCGTCAGTCCTTCACCGTGATTCCCAGGGCCTGCGCGAAACGCGGTGCCAGGTCCAGGAGTTGGTGCGTCGAGATGATCGCGCCGCGCAGGCCGAGGTGTCCGTCCGGGAGGTCGAGGCCCGCGGCGCGGCGCAGGTCGGTGTTCTTCAGCGTCGCGCCGCGCAGGCGCACGTCGTCGAGGGTGGAGCCGGGGAACGTCACGTCGGTGAGCTTCGCGTCGGCGAAGTCGACGTCCCGGAGCAGGCAGTCCTCGAAGACCACGTCGCGCAGCACCGCGCCGCGCAGGTTGACCGCTTCGAGCTTGCACTGCCGGAAGACGGTGCGCCGGATCGCGGAGCTGTACGCGGAGATGCCGGCCAGCACGGTGGAGTCGATCTCGCTGTCCTGCCATTCGCTCTCGGCGAGGTCGACGCCGACGAGTCGCCCGCCGTGCAGCCAGGCCTCGTTGAAGCCGGCCCGCCGGAGCCTGGTGCCCTCGGCGCGGATGCCGGTGAAGGCGCATTCCAGGAAGGACGCGCCGCCGAGCTGCCCGTCGAGGTCGAGGTCGTCGAAGTGGACGGTGTCGTAGCGGGCGTCGGCCCGCAGCGGGCCGGTGTGGCGTTGCAGCAGGTGGGCGTAGGGGAGGTCTTCCAGGCGCACGGGTGGTCAGCTCCGTTCCGGGGCGGTCTTCTTCGCGGACAGGGCGATGCCGACGGTGACGGCGAGCGCCACCAGGAGGCCGGCGGCGAGCACGCCGGCCTTCCCGGCCAGCGTGGCAGCCAGCACGGACAGTGCGGCGAGCGGCAGGACCGCCTGGGCGGCGCCGCGCTTGTGGTGGCGCGCGTGCAGGGCCCAGACGGTGAACAGGAACAGCGCGGTGGGGACGGTGACGGCGGCGGTCGCGGCCCGTTGGGAGATGTGGGCGACGCCGACGGCGTGTTCGACGGCGACCTCCAGCCCGGCGCCGACGGCGGCGGCCGAGGCGAAGATCAGGTAGTGGCCGTAGCCCCAGGACAGTGCCGTCCGGCCGGAGCGCAGGTAGGGGTGGGCGTCGTCGGCGAAGTAGATCCACCACGCGCCGAAGCAGATCAGCAGGCCGCCGGCGGCGATCGGCAGCAGTTCGGCGACGGCCCTGTGCTCGTCCAGCGCGGCCTGGGTGGCGACGGTCGCGGCCGCCACCGTCTCGCCGAGCACGATGATGGTGAACAGCCCGTACCGTTCGGCGATGTGGTGCCGGTGCCAGGGCGTCGGGTTGTGCAGCTCGGCCCAGGCGGGGACGGCGAGTTCGGCGATCACGCCGACCGGGAACAGCGGGGCCACCAGCCCGTGCGGGACGAACAGCAGGCCCACCCAGAACGCCTGGACGACCATGATGCCGACGGCGTACCGCAGCGCCGCGGTCCGGGCGGGGCCGCTCTCGCTGCGGGCGGCGCGCAGCCACTGGGTGACCATCGCCAGGCGCATCAGCAGGTAGCCGGCCACGACGAGGGCGAGGTCCTGGTCCTCGAAGAGGCGCGGGATGCCGGCGGCGAGCACCAGCACGCCGGTGATCTGGACCAGTGTGGTGAGCCGGTAGGGGACGTCGTCGACGTCGTACGCGGAGGCGAACCAGGTGAAGTTCATCCAGGCCCACCAGATGGCGAAGAACGACATCGGGTAGCCGGTCAGGGCGACCGACAGGTGGCCGGCGGCGAGCGCGTGGGCGAGTTCCCGGCCGGCCTGGGCGATGGCCACCACGAAGCACAGGTCGAAGAAGAGCTCCAGCGGCGTGGAGACCCGGTGGGACTCACCCTGGTCGCGGGCCAGCATCCGGCGGACCGGGCGGTAGCGGTCGGGGGCGGCGGTCATCGGCCTGCTTTCACGGCGTGGCCGCGCGACAGGGGACGCGCACGGCCGGGGAGTTGAGGGACATCGGTGATCCTGACATCCGGGGCGCGGCGGCGCACGCACCGCCCCCGGCACGCCGATTGGCCCGGTTCGGACCGTTTTGACCGTCCGTCAGGCAGAGTTGACGCCGCAGTGCGCGATCCGGGTGACAGCTGGCGCCTTCCGGGGCGTTTGCCGTGCGACTTGTCCCGCTCGCCCTGTTTGGCCCGATAGATTCCTCTGCGGATGGACGGCCGGACGGGCGCTTCACGGGCAACGCGGAAGGTCAAGGAGGGCGGCGCGGACGACGGGGGCGGAGTTGCCGCTGCGCCCGGGTCCGTCCGTCGTTCCTCCTCGCGATCACCGCGCTGTCCGGCGGCGCCCCCGACCGGCCGGTCGGGCTATCCCCGGTCGCCCCGCACCGTCCCGACGTGGCCTGATGACGGTATGCGTACAGCCGTGCACCGAGATCAGCGGGGGTCGTCGTGAACTGGGTCGATGTGGCCGTTCTGCTCGGCATCCTGCTGCTCACCGCGGGCGGCATGTTCCTGGTGCAGCGTCATGCCTCCGTCCCCGCCCGGGAGAGCTGCAACGACGTGGCGGGGTTCATCTTCGCGGCGGTCGGCGCGTTCTACGCGGTGCTGGTGGCCTTCGTGGTGATCGTGGTGTGGGAGAACACCTCGACGGCGAAGGTGACGACCTTCGAGGAGGCGGACGAGCTGGCCGGCGTCTACTGGATGTCCCGTCAGATGCCGCTGCCGGAGGGCGGCCAGCTGGAGGGGCTGACGCTCAGCTACGCGCACGCGGTGGTGGACACCGAGTGGCGGCTGATGGCCGACCACCGGAGCGACCCGGCGGCGACCGCGCTGATGTACAAGATCCGCGACTCGGCGCTGTCGTTCCAGCCCAGCACCGACCAGGAGTCCACGATCTACCAGAACCTGGTCCAGCACGTGGACGGCCTGGCCAGCAAGCGCCGGGCCCGGCTGAACCTGATCGCGGACTGCGTGCCGCCGCTGCTGTGGGCGGCGCTGATCGCCGGCGCGGTGGTCACCATCGCGTTCACCTTCCTGTTCGGCCTGTCCAACACCTGGGTGCACCTGGCGATGGTGCTGTCGCTGGCCGGGCTGATCGGCCTGTCGCTGATCGCGATCAAGGAGATGAACTATCCGTTCGACGGGGCGAACAAGGTGCAGTCGACCGCCTTCGAAGTGTTCCTGAGCCGATTGCCGCCGCAGCGCTGAGCGGCGCGGTCCGGGCGCGCCGACGCCTGCACGGTGCGTGGCGGATCCGTCACGATTCGGTGGAACGGCGACGGCCGTGTAGTGTTCTCCAGGTCAGCAGGCGCCGCTAGCTCAGTTGGTTAGAGCAGCTGACTCTTAATCAGCGGGTCCGGGGTTCGAGTCCCTGGCGGCGCACAGACGGTCGAAGGCCCCTCGCGAGAGCGAGGGGCCTTCGGCGTTCTCCGGGCCCGTCGGGTCGCCTCGATCGTGTGATCGGTCCGCCCATGTCCCCTTCCGGGGTCCGCTCGTTGAGGAAGCGGGAGACACGCGGCTAAGAGGTATTTAAAGATCGTCTTAGGAGAAATGGGACATAGTTCCCTAACATCTGACAAGTCGATCGATCAAGCCGGCGAGGTTCGCACCCTCGCCCGAGCGAGCAGCCCGTCCGGGGCCTGCGGGAAGGTTTCCGTTGCCTCGAAAGCCCCGTGAACGCACGAAGCGGACCGGCTGGCGCAGGCTGATACCCACGTGGCGGACCACCCTGATCGGGCTGGCCGCCTCGGTGCTGCTGGGGATCGGCCTGTTCGCGCTGGGGATCGCCCTGGTCAAGGTGCCGGACGCGCACGCCGCGGCCACCGCGCAGTCCAACACCTGGCTGTACTCGGACGGCTCGCTGCTGGCCCGGACCGGGCAGACCAACCGGCAGAACGTCGGGCTGGACAAGGTCTCCCAGGAGGCGCAGCACGCCGCACTGGCCGCCGAGGACCGCAACTTCTACTCCGAGGGCGCGATCAACATCAAGGGCATGGCCCGGGCCGCCTTCAACACCGCCTCCGGGGGCTCCACCCAGGGCGGTTCGACGATCACCCAGCAGTACGTGAAGAACGCGTACCTGAACCAGAAGCAGACCGTCAGCCGCAAGGTGAAGGAAGTCTTCATCGCGATCAAGGTGGACGCGACCCAGAGCAAGGACGAGATCCTCTCCTCCTACCTGAACACCTCGTACTACGGGCGCGGCGCGTACGGCATCCAGGCCGCCGCGCAGGCCTACTTCGGGGTGGACGCCTCCCAGCTGAACGCCGCCCAGGGCGCCTACCTGGCGACGCTGCTGAACGCGCCCAGCGCGTTCGACGTGTCCTCGGCGACCGAGGCCGGCAAGCAGAAGGCCGTGGCCCGCTGGAACTACGTGCTGGACGGCATGGTCTCGAAGAAGTGGCTGGGCGCCGAGGAGCGCAAGCAGACGGCGTTCCCGGAGGTGCTGGCACCGAAGTCCGCGCCGGGCCTGTCCGGCCAGGCCGGCTACCTGGTGGCCGCCGCCACCTCGTACCTGACCGACAACAACATCGTCAGCGACGCCCAGCTCGCACAGGGCGGCTACACCATCACCCTCACCGTGGACTCCAAGAAGCAGCAGCAGCTGCAGGACGCGGTGCAGGCCCAGCTGACCGACAACCTGAAGCCCGACAGCCGCAAGGTCGACGCGGCCGCGCAGGCCGGCGCGGTGTCCGTCGACCCGAAGACCGGGCAGGTGCTGGCCCTGTACGGCGGCGCCGACGCCACCAAGCACTGGATCGACAACGCCACCCGCACCGACTACCAGGCCGGCTCCACCTTCAAGGCGATCGCCCTGGCCGCCGCCCTGGACTCGGGGGCGCGCACCCAGTACGGCGAACGGATCAGCGCCGACACCGTCTACGACGGCACCAACCGGCGCGCGGTGCGCGGCGCCAAGGGCGTGCCGTACGCGCCGCCGAACGAGGGCGAGCGCTCGTACGGGCAGATCACCCTCCAGCAGGCCACCGACTGGTCGGTGAACTCGGTGTTCGCGCAGCTCGCCCAGGACACCGGGCTGGAGAAGGTCCGTTCCACCGCGGTCGCGATGGGCCTGCCCGCCGATACCCCGGGCCTGAAGGCCGTCCCGTCGATCCCGCTGGGCGCGGCCACCCCGTCGGTGCTGGAGCTCGCCGGGGTGTACGCCACCCTGGACAACGACGGCCAACAGATCACCCCGTGGCTGGTGAAGTCGCTGGAGGCCGGCGGCGAGCAGGTGGCGCTGCCCGAGCACAAGGCCACCCAGGCGATCTCCAAGGACGCCGCGCGCAGCACCACCGCGATCCTCCGCGGCGTCATCGACGACCAGGGCGGCACCGGCTACCGGGCCGCCGCGCTGAACCGTCCCGCGGCCGGCAAGACCGGCACCACCGACGACTCCAAGTCGGTGTGGTTCGCCGGCTACACCCCCGACCTGGTCACCGTGGTCGGCCTGTTCGGGCAGGACCCGGCCACCGGCAAGCAGGTCACCCTGGACGGCGTCGGCGGCGCCGGCAGCGCGGCCGGCGGCCGGTTCCCGGCGGCGATCTGGACGGCGTACATGAAGTCCGCGCTGGCCGGGCAGCCGGTCGCCTCGTTCCCCGGGGCCGGCCGGACGCCGTCCACCACCGTGCCGTCCACGCCGTCCGGCTCCCCCTCGCCGAGCCAGAGCCCGTCCGCGACCGACGACACGGCCACCGCGCCGTCGCCGACCGCCGGTGACGGCACCGGCACCGGCACCGGCACCGGCCGGCCCAGCTCGCGGCCCACCGACGGCGCGACCGAGGGCGGCGGCCCGGCCCGGCCCAGCCGCACCCCGTCGGCCAAGCCCAGCGGCGGTGCCACCAGCACGCCGGCGCCGACCGGCACACCGGGTCTCGGCGGGACGGGCGGACTGCTCGTTCCTCAGGACCAACCAACGGAATAGCGCCTTACGGCGGAGGGGTCCGAGCTGGCACAATGCGGCGATGCACAGCAGCTCGGACCCCTCCGCCATGTCGCTGGACCCGCGACCGGCCGCCGATCTCCCCCCGACCGGGCATCGCCAATTCCCCGCTCACGGAGACCGGGCCGCCACGGTGGGCCTGGCCCTCGCGCTGGTGTCCGCGGTCGCGTTCGGCGGGTCCGGGACGGCCGCCAAACCGCTGATCGAGGCCGGGCTCTCCCCCACCCACACCGTCTGGCTGCGGGTCGCCGGCGCGGCGCTGGTCCTGCTGCCGGTCGCCTGGAAGCACCGCGACGCGGTGCGGCGCCGGCCGGGCCTGCTGCTCGGCTTCGGCCTCCTCGCCGTCGCCGGCGTGCAGGCCTGCTACTTCGCGGCGATCTCCCGCATCCCGGTGGGCGTCGCCCTGCTGATCGAGTACCTGGGCCCGCCGCTGCTGATCGCCTACGTCCGGCTCGTCCAGCGCCGGCCCGTCTCCCGCCGCGCGACGGCCGGTGCGGGCGTCGCGGTGGCCGGCCTCGCCTGCGTCGTCGAGGTGTGGCACGGCCTCTCCTTCGACGCGCTCGGCGTGACGTTCGCGCTCGGCGCGGCCTGCTGCCAGGTCGGCTACTTCGTCCTCGCCGACGCCGGCCGCCAGGGCGACCGCCCGGTCGACCCGCTGGCGGTCTCCGCGTACGGGCTGCTGATCGGCGCCGTGCTGCTGACCGTCCTCACCCACCCGTGGACCGCCGACTGGTCCCTGCTGACCCGCTCCGTCACCATGAACGGCCACCGGCTGCCCGCGCTGCTGCCCGCGCTGTGGATGGTCCTGGTCGCCACCGTCCTCGCGTACCTCACCGGGGTGGTCTCCGTGCAGCACCTCTCCCCGCCGGTGGCCGGCGTGGTCGCCAACCTGGAAGCCGTGGTCGCCACCGTGCTCGCCTGGATCCTCCTCGGCGAGCACCTCGGCCCCGCCCAACTCGCCGGCGGCGCCCTCGTCCTGGCCGGCGCGTTCGCCGCCCAGTCGGCGACGTCGGCCAGGAGCTAGCAGGTTCCTGCCTGCGGCGGTCCGACCGTCCGGGGCTCGTCCGGCGGTCGGCTCCCGCGGTGCGTCAGGACGGGAGGGTCTGGCGGTGCGGGGCGAGTTCGGGGCCGGTGGTGGTGGCGAGGAACTCGGTGATGCGGTAGGCGGTGGCGCCGGCCCGGCTGAAGGGGTCGGTGGCGACCAGGGCCTCGACGGCGTCGCGGCTCTCGGCGACGGCGAGGATGACGCCGCCGTCGCGCGGCACCTTGCGGCCGGAGGCGAGGAAGGTGCCGTTCGCGTAGTGCTGTTCCAGCCAGGCGACGTGGGCGGGCAGGAGGGCGTCGATGCGCTCCAGCGGGGCGGTGTAGGTCAACTCGAGAATGAACACCCGATCATCGTAGGACGTGGTCCCCGCCGGGCCGGATCAGCCTCGACTCGCGGGCCGCAGCGACCAGTTGGGCGCGACGCCGGTACCACTCCCCGATCGGGGTGGCACCGCGCCGGGGTTCCGGCAGGAGCTGTCCGGCGGCCGGCGCGCGCGTCGCCTCGACGCCGCGGCCGGGCGCGGTGCCCGCACGCCCCTCAGGACACGTCCAGCCGCTCCCTGCGGGCGAGTTCCACCGCCTCGACGCTGCCGACACCCCGAGCGCGGCCGCCGGCGCGGGCCTGCTGCTGCGCCGTCAGGTCGCGGCGACGGCGGGGGACGCCGGCCATGGTGGCGGGCGCATCGATGGTGGCACAGGCACCTGGCGCGGCGCCGAGTTCCGGGCGGGCGGGCCGTCGCCACTGGGCGTGCCAGTGGGTCGAGCGACGGGGCGGGCCGTGCGGCTGCGGCGCGGGGCGGCGGCCTGACGGCCGGTCAGCGGCCGGTCCAGCCGAACCAGGTGAAGTGGTTGAGCGGCCACACCACGGCGGCGGTCGGGCCGACCAGGTCGTCCACGGGGACGGCGCCGCCGCCCGGCTCGTCGCGGTGGTAGCGGGAGTCGGCGGAGTCGCTGCGGTGGTCGCCCTCGACCCAGACGTGGCCGGCGGGGACGGTGAGCGGGCCGAAGTCGAGACCGGCGCAGGAGTCGTCGCCGGGGTGCAGGTAGGGCTCGGCGACGGGCTGGCCGTCCACGGTGAGGGTGGTGCCGCGGCAGGCGACGGTCTGGCCGCCGGTGGCGATGACCCGCTTGACCAGGTAGTCGTCGCCGGGCGGCAGCAGGCCGATCGCGCTGAGGCCGGAGTGCAGCGTGCTGGTGAAGGCGTTGGTGTCCTTCGGGGTGGGCGGCAGCCAGCCGCCCGGGTCCTTGAACACCACGGGCTCGCCCGGCGCGGGCTTCCATCCGGTCAGCGGGGCGAGCTTGTTGACCGCGACCCGGTCGCCGACCTGCAGGGTGTTCTCCATCGAGCCGGACGGGATGGAGAACATCTGGAACAGGCAGGACTTGATCACCACCGCGACGGCCAGGCCGACCGCGATCATCACGGGCAGCTCCACGTACCAGGGCCGGCGCTTGCGCCAGCCCTGCGCCTGCGTGGTCTCCTCGGTCACCGCTACCGACACCGAAACCGCCTCCTCCGAAGGACAGCACGCTAACCCGCCCACCGGGCGGCGCGAAATCCGGTCCTTACGCGGACCGGACAGCCGCGGCGCGGCGGCGGGCACCGGATGCGGCCGTCCCGGGACGGCGCCCGGCACTGGACGGCGGCCGTCCCCGGCGGCGGCGGTCAGGCCTCGGCGCGGCCGCTGTCGCCGGCGATGGCCTCGTGGTGCCTGATCACCTCGGCGATGATGAAGTTGAGGAACTTCTCGGCGAACACCGGGTCCAGGTTGGCGCTGACGGCCAGTTCGCGCAGCCGGGCGATCTGCCGGCGCTCGCGCTCCGGGTCGGCCGGCGGCAGCCGGTGCTCGGCCTTCAGCCGGCCGACCTGCTGGGTGGCCTTGAAGCGCTCGGCGAGCATGTGGACGACGGCGGCGTCGATGTTGTCGATCGACTCGCGCAGGCGGGTCAGCTCGGCCAGCACGGCGTGGTCGATCCCCTCCGGGGCGGAGGTGGGCTGGTCCGTCATGTGGGGTGGCTCCGATGCGGGTTCGGGTGGGTTCCCGGGTTCGGGTGGGTCGACCGGGCTCGGCGGGGCGCGGCGGACGGCCGTCCCGGGCGCGGGCGAACGGCCAATCTAACAGGGCAAACCCGCCGTTCCCGCCCCGATTTCCGCCGCGTTCCGGGATGTGGGACGGCCGCCGGACACCGGGGGGCCGACGGCGCGGCGTTCGCCCACCGGGGCTCGGTGCGGGCCGTAGGCTGGGCGGGCCGCGGCCGCAAGTGCGGTCGCGGGTGGAGCAGTTCGACCGGCAGTTCCCCCTACAGGAGGTACCTGATCGTGGCAACGACCCGCACCGCGCACACCGAGTGGGAGGGCAACCTGCTCGACGGCAAGGGCCTGGTGACCTTCGACTCCTCGGGCATCGGCGAGTACCCGGTGTCCTGGCCGTCCCGGGCCGAGGCCGCCAACGGGAAGACCAGCCCGGAGGAGCTGATCGCGGCCGCGCACTCGGCGTGCTTCTCGATGGCGCTGTCGCACGGCCTGACCGGCGCGGGCAACCCGCCCGCCAAGCTGGAGACCAAGGCGGACGTGACCTTCCAGCCGGGCACCGGCATCACCGGCATCCACCTGACCGTGGTCGGCACCGTGCCGGGCCTGGACGAGGCGGGTTTCGTGAAGGCCGCCGAGGACGCCAAGGCGAACTGCCCGGTCAGCCAGGCGCTCGCCGGCACCACCATCACGCTCTCCGCGAGCCTGGCCTGACCCGCCCTCAACTCGCGCGCCGTTACGGCGCGTGAGCACGGGCGCACGCCCCCGGCGTGCACCGGATCGGTGCAGGCCGGGGGCTTCGCACGGAATGTCGAGCGACATCTGCGGACATTCCGCCCCAATCACCCTGGCGGCGGTCGCGCACAGTTACACCGGCGGCCTATGATCGCCGGACGTGGCCCTCGGCCGCCGACCGTGCCCCGGCCACCGGCCGAGGCCCGCCGGCCGGAGCGGGGCCGCGGGCCGGTCTCCGCCCGCGCGGGTGCCGGCCGTGATCAGTGGCAGCAGCGGACGGGAGCGTGCCGTGCCGGGCCGGAACGTCGGGGCCGACGCACACCATCGGGGTGGGCGGCCCGAAACGCCGCGCCCGCAGACCGGAGCGCCCGCCCCGGGCGCGGCCGAACACCCGCCGCACGCACCGGAGACCTGCTCCGCCTGCGGCACCCCGCTGAGCGCCGACGCCGCACACCTCGCCGACGCGCTGCGCGCCAGCGAGTCGCGGTTCCGCGCCGCGTTCTCCGACGCCGGCATCGGCATGGCGCTGATCGACACCGACGACCTGGTGATCGAGGGCAACCCGGCGTTCGCGGCCATGCTCGGCCGGGAGACCGCCGAACTGCCCGGCATGCACATCCACCGGATCATCGACCCGGAGGACCCGTCCCGCCGCCGCTACCGCGAACTGGTGCGCGGCGAGCGCGACCGGATGCGCACCGAGAAGCGGCTCAAGCACCGCGAGGGGCGCGAGGTCTGGGGCCGGGTCACCGTCTCGCTGATCCGCGACGGCGCCGGCCGCCCCTACTACACGCTGGTCATGGTGGAGGACATCACCGAGCAGCGGCAGCTCGGCGACCGGCTCGCCTACCAGGCCCTGCACGACCCGCTGACCAGGCTGCCGAACCGGACGCTGTTCTACGAGCGGCTGGAGGCCGCGTTCAAGCCGGCCGGGCAGGCCGGGTCGAACGAGCCGCCCGGCGAGCGCCGGATCGGGCTCTGCTACGTCGACCTGGACGGCTTCGCGGCCATCAACGAGACCCTCGGCCACCACATCGGCGACCAGCTGCTGGTCGCCGTCGCCGCCCGGCTGGAACACGGATTCGCCGACGGCGAGGGCCAGTTGGTGGCCCGGATGGGCGGCGACGAGTTCGCCGTGCTGGTCGTCGACAGCGTCGGCCACGAGCAGCTCACCCACCTCGCGGCCGGACTGATGGACGCCCTGGAGCGGCCGTTCGAGGTGGCGGGGCACCGGCTGACGGTGACCGCCTCGATCGGCGTGGTCGAACGCCCGGTGCGCGGCTCCACCCCCACCGACCTGATCCGCGACGCCGACTCCACCCTGTACTGGTCGAAGGCCGACGGCCGCGCCCGCTGGACGCTGTACGACCGCGACCGCGGCGCCGACCAGCTCACCCGGCACCTGCTGGCCACCGCGCTGCGACCGGCCGTCGAGCGCGGCGAGTTCACCGTCGAGTACCAGCCGCTGGTGGGCCTGGCGGACGGGGCGGTGCACGGCGCGGAGTCGCTGGTGCGCTGGCGCCACCCCCGGTACGGGCTGCTGTCGCCGGACCGGTTCATCCCGCTCGCCGAGGAGTCCGGGGCGATCGTGCCGCTCGGCAAGTGGGTGCTGGAGGAGTCGTGCCGTCAGGCGCGGCGCTGGCTGGCCGAGTTCCCCGACGCCGAGACCTTCGTGTCGGTGAACCTGGCAGCCCGTCAGATCTGGGACTCCGACGTGGTCGCCGACGTCGCCGAGGTGCTGGAGCGCACCGGCCTGCCGGCCCGGCTGCTGCAGCTGGAGATCACCGAGAGCGCGATCCTCGGCCCCAGCGGCCGCCCGCTGCAGGCCCTACAGGCGCTCGCCGACATGGGCGTGCGGATCGCCATCGACGACTTCGGCACCGGCTACTCCAACCTCGCCTACCTGTCCCGGCTGCCGGTGCACGCGCTGAAGCTCGACGGCACCTTCATCGAGGCGTTCCGGGAGAGCGCCCCCGGCGACGGCGGCCGGCGGCGCGCCGCCGACGAGCAGATCGTCGGCGCCGTCGTGCAACTGGCCCACGCACTGGGCCTGACCGTCACCGCCGAGGGCATCGAGAACGCCGCCCAGGCCGAGCGCCTGCGCCAGACCGGCTGCGACACCGCACAGGGCTGGTACTTCGCCCGCCCCGGCCCGCCGGACCGGATCGCGGCGATACTCCGCGAGGCCTAGGCGGAGGCCTCGGCGGTGAGCCCGTACGCCTCGGCGATCAGCCGGTAGGACGTCAGCCGGTTGTGGTGGCCGTGGATGTGGGAGGTCACCATCAGCTCGTCCGCGCCGGTGCGGCGGCGCAGCGCCTCCAGGCCCTCGGCGACCTCGGCCGGGGTGCCGAGCACCACGTTGGCCAGCCAGGAGTCCATGAAGTCCTCCTCGGCCGGGGTGTAGGGGTGCGCGGCGGCCTCCTCGGGGGTGGGGATCGGCCCGGGCCGGCCCTGGCGCAGCCGCAGCATGCCGAGGCCCGCGGAGCGGGCCAGCCACCGTGCGCGCTCGGTGGTCTCGGCGGCGACCGCGCTGACGCCGATCAGCGCGTACGGCTCGGCGAGCACGTCGGACGGGCAGAAGGTGTCCCGGTAGAGGTCGAGCGCGGGCACCGTGTTGGCGGCGCTGAAGTGGTGCGCGAAGGCGAACGGCAGGCCGAGCCGGGCGGAGAGCTGGGCGGAGAAGCCGGAGGAGCCGAGCAGCCAGATCGGCGGGCGGGCGGCGGAGCGCGGCACCGCCTCCAGTCGGGCGTAGGGGTGGCCGCCGGGGAAGTCGCCGTCCAGGAAGTGGGTGAGTTCGGCGAGTTGGCGGGGGAAGTCGTCGGCGCCGTCGGCGAGCCCGCGGCGCAGTGCCCGGGCGGTGGCCTGGTCGGTGCCGGGGGCGCGGCCGAGGCCGAGGTCGATCCGGCCGGGGTGCAGGGCCTCCAGCAGGCCGAACTGCTCGGCGATCGAGAGCGGCGCGTGGTTGGGGAGCATCACGCCGCCGGAGCCGAGCCGCAGGGTCTCGGTGTGCGCGCCGAGGTGGGCGAGCAGCACGGCGGGGACGGAGGAGGCGACGCCCGGCATGCCGTGGTGCTCGGCGACCCAGAACCGGTGGTAGCCCAGGCGCTCGGCGCTGCGGGCGAGTTCGGTGGTGGCGGCGAGCGCTTCGGCGGCGGTGTGGCCTGCGCCGACGGTGGCGAGGTCGAGGACGGAGAGCGGGGCGGGGGCGGTGCCGGCCGCCCGGCCGCGGATCGGGTCCTCGCCGGACTGGTGGTCGGTCGGCTCCGGTGCGGTGCTCATGCGGCGCGTCCTCCTGGGTGCCCCGGCCGGGTGCCCGGGCGTTCGTCGGAGCACAACCCGCCGGCCGGCCGGGCTGTTCCCGGCCCGGGTCGGTCCGCGCGTGTCGGGTGGCGACTTCACGCCAGCGTGAGAAGTCGCCACGCGCAGTGGTCGAACCGGGTCCGCGGATGCGGCAGGCTGGTGGTCGTCGCGGACGCCGTACCGGCTCCGCGCGCCGACGGACCGGCGGGCTCGACCAGCGCCGACGGTCTTCCCCGAGCCCCCGCAGCGGCACCCCGCCGGGGGCTCTCAGCATGTCCGGGGGCGTGTGCGGTATGCCACACGGGGGTGCTTCAGGTGATGAAACGTGTTCGCGCTAGCGTTGACCCTCGTTGCAGCTGCCTCTCCCCCGGGCGGGCTGGAGGGAGAGAACCATGGACGCCAACGCGGTCGTCGCACCGGCGTGGTACTGCGCGCTCGCGCTGGTGGCGGTGCTCGGCGACGCCTTCCTGCCGTTCCTGCCCAGCGGGACGCTGGTGATCCTGGCCGTGCTGAAGACCGGCCAGGTCGGCGGCTCGCCGCTGCTGCTGGGCGCCGGCGTGGCGCTGGCGTCCTTCCTCGGCGATCTGCTGCTGCTCCACCTGGCCCGGCGCGGCGCGCCCGCGGTCAACCGGCGGCTGGAGCGCCGGCCGCGGCTGGCGGCGAGCGTGGCCCGGGTGCAGCGGGCGCTGACCGGCCGCACCACCAGCCGGACGGCGGCGGCGATCGTGATCGTGGCGCGGTTCGTCCCGGCGGGGCGGACGGTGCTGGACCTGGCGGTGGGTCACTCCCCGAACCGGCCCTGGACGTTCCTGCGCTGGTCGGCGGTGGCCGCGGTGGTGTGGGCGGCGTACATCGTCAGTCTGGGCTGGCTGAACCTGCACTGGTTCGACACCGAGTGGCTGAGCCTGGTGATCTCCTGCCTGGCCGCGACGGTGATCAGCAGCGCGGTGGTCCAACTGGTGCGCCGGCGCCGTCGGCTGGCCGTGCTGGTCGAGGGCGAGTAGGCCCGGCAGGGCTGCGGCCTCGGGTTTCGTGTCTCAGGACTGCAACAGGGCGGCCCGGGCGGGAGCCGGGCGAACTCGTTCCGCGTGATGACCGGTTGACGGGTGGGCGGCGTTGGACCGGCCACCCGGGACATGCCATCCTTGGGTGGCTAAACCGTCAAATTGTCCGAGTTTGCCAGAAGTTGACTTTCGGATCCGCAGGCCGGCTCCGGACCTTCGGCCGGCCGGGCCCACTGCGGCAGGGGAGACCATGAGCACCATCTCGCGCAGGACAGTGCTGTCCGCCACGGCGGCCACCGCGGCCCTGGGGGCCGTCGCCGCCTGCTCCGGCGGGGGCGGTGCGAGCGGCCGCCCGGGGTCGGACGCGGGTGCGGGCAGCGGCGGAGGCAAGCCCGCGCCGGGCCAGTCCGCGACCAAGGGCACGCCGCTGGGCGACGGTTCGAACGCCGACACCGGTCCGCAGCCCAACCAGCCGAAGCCGGAGAAGCTCAAGCCGGGCGAGGCCCCGCCGCAGTTCGTGGTGTTCTCCTGGGACGGCGCGGGCGCCACCGACGACGGCCAGTTCGCCCGTTTCCTGAAGCTCGCCGAGGAGCACAAGGCGGCGATGACGTTCTTCCTGTCCGGCATCTACACGCTGCCGAAGGAGAAGGCGTCGCTGTACCACCCGCCGAAGCACTCGCAGGGCGCGTCCGACATCCCGTTCCTGTCCGAGGGCGCCGTCCGCAACACGCTGAAGCTGATCAGCCAGGCGTGGCTGGCGGGCCACGAGATCGGCACCCACTTCAACGGGCACTTCTGCTCGACCCGTTCGGACGGGAACGGCGTCAACAAGTGGACGCCGGAGGACTGGGAGAGCGAGATCGAACAGGCGGTCTCCTTCGTCACCCAGTGGAAGACCCACACCGGCATCACCGACGTCGACCCGCTGCCCTTCGACTACAAGAAGGAGCTGATCGGCGGCCGCACCCCGTGCCTGGAGGGCCAGAAGGCGCTGCTGCCGACGGCCGCCAAGCTCGGCTGGAAGTACGACGCCAGCTCGCCCGGCGGGCAGCAGATCTGGCCGCAGAAGGTCCAGGACGGCAAGATCTGGGACTTCCCGCTGCAGGGCATCCCGTTCCCGGGGCACGGCTTCCAGGTGCTGTCGATGGACTACAACATCCTCGCCAACCAGTCCGCCGGCTCCACCAAGGGCGACCCGGCCAAGTACGGCCAGTGGCGCGACCAGGCCCGCGACGCCTACCTGGCGGGCTTCAACCGCGCCTACACCACCAACCGGGCGCCGTTCTTCGTCGGCAACCACTTCGAGCAGTGGAACGGCGGCATCTACATGGACGCCGTCGAGGAGACCCTGAAGCAGATCGCCGGCAAGCCGGACGTGCGCCTGGTCTCATTCAAGCAGCTGGTCGAGTGGCTGGAGGTGCAGGACCAGTCGACCCTGCGCAAGCTCCGCACCCTGAACGTCGGCCAGGCCCCGGCGGGCGGCTGGCAGGCCTTCCTGGGCACCGCCTGACGGCCCGTCGGATTCGGCCGCACCGGCCGGGGCGCGCCCTGCGAGGGCGCGCCCCGGCCGTTCTGCGTACGGCGCCCCCTCCCGGCCGCCGCACGGCGACTCCACCCGTCCGGCGCCGCCGCCTCCCGTCCTGACGCTCCCTCGTCCCCGCCGCCACCGACGGCCGATCGCGCTGTGGCCGGGCGTCCGACGTCCGAGTGGACTTCCGCCCGAACCGCGCGTCGATGCGGTCTGATGATCGGCCTGGAAGTCACCTTTGGCTCGGCCTGGAAGCCACCGGGCCGAGACGAGAGGAGACGACCGTGTACGGACACATCACGGGCGGCATGCCGCCCGCCGCGGCCGGCGGCGGAGTGCTGGCCTCCACCGGCTCGCCCGGGCTCGGCCTGGCCGCCGCCGCGGCCACCGGGATGCTGCTGCTGGGCGTACTGCTGGTGCGGCGCGGCCGGCTGGGCACCCCGGCCGCGGCCTCCGAGCAGCCGCCCGAGCGCCCCGGTCCGGACCGCCGCCCCTGACCGCCCCCGGACCCGGGTGGGGCGACCACCGGGTCCGGCCCTTCCGCGTGGAGCCGCCCATGCCTGCCACTGCGCTCTCCGGGCTGTCGGCCCGGCCGGCCACCCGTTCCCGCCCCGGCCGCCTCGGCATGGTGTGCGGCCCGCTCTCCCTCGCCCTGGCCGGCCTGCTGGTCGGCGGCGAACACCTGTACCGCAACTTGGAGTTGACCGCCGTCGCCCAGCTGGCGACGCACCTGCTGGGGCTGCGCACCCTGCTGCTGCCCAGCCCGCACGCGCCGGTGCTGTACGCCGGCGGGCCGGAGGGCATGGAGCGCGGCATCGCGCTGACCACCGGGTGCAGCAGCGCCCTGCTGATCGCGCCGTTCGCGCTGGTCCTCGGACTGCTGCTGCTGTTCGGCCACCGCCGCCCCGGCCGGCTGCTGCTGGCCCTCGGCCTGGCGGTCGCGCTGATCGCCGGCACCAACCTGGGCCGGCTCACCCTGATCGTCGCCATGCAGCACCGCTACGGCAGCGCCGGGTTCGAGTGGACGCACGTCCTGTTCGGCTCGGTGCTGATGATGGCCGCCGCGCTGGTGGCGCTGCTGCTCTGCCTCGCCGTGGTCGCCCGCGGCTCCGCCCCAGCCGAGGACGTCGCCCCGTGAGCCTGCTCGATCTCTCCGTCTGCCTGTCCTTCGTGCTCGGCGTCGGCTTCCTCGGCTACGTCGGCGTGATCGTGACCGGCTTCCTGCGGGCCCGGCCCGACGCCCCCGGCGACCCGTCCGGCTACCAGTGGCACTTCGTCGTCCCGTGCCGCGACGAGGAGTCGGTGATCGGCACCACCCTCGACCACCTGCACCGCCGCTTCCCCACCGCCGAGTTGTGGGTGGTGGACGACGCCTCGGTGGACCGCACCGCCGAGGTGGTGCGCGCGCTCGGCGACGCCGGGCTCCCCGTCCACCTGGTGCAGCGCCGGCTGCCGGACGCGCGCACCGGCAAGGGCGACGCGCTGAACGCCGCCTACCACGCGCTGGAGGCCTGGCTGCCGCCCGGCGCCGATCCGGACCGGGTGGTGCTCACGGTGGTGGACGCGGACGGCCGGCCGTCGCCGAACCTGCTCCAGGTGCTGTCCGGGCCGGCCTCGTTCGGCGATCCGGCGGTCGGCGCCGTCCAGGTCGAGGTCCGGATGTCGAACCGGGCGGTGGCCGCGCCGCTGCCCGGCCGCGGCCGGGCCGCCAACGCCCGCGCCCGGCTGCTCGCCCGGCTGCAGGACCTGGAGTTCCGCGGGCCGATCTCCGCGATGCAGATCACCCGCCGCCGCACCGGCACGGTCAACGTCGGCGGCAACGGGCAGGCCAACCGGCTCAGCGCGCTGCGCCGGGTCGCCGCGGAGACCGGGGACCCGTGGGGCCGCGCCCTGCTGGAGGACTTCGAGCTCGGCCTGCGGATGATGCTGGCGGGCCGGCGCAACGGCTACACCACCACCGCCTGGGTCGAGCAGGAGGCGCTGTGGAGCGTCCGGCAGCTGCTCACCCAGCGGGTGCGCTGGGCGCAGGGCTCGATGCAGTGCGCCCGCTACCTGCCGCGGATCTGGAGATCCCGGGAGTTCACCGCCCTCGGCTTCCTGGAGGTGGGCTACTTCATGGCGCAGCCCTGGCTCCAGGTGGTCGGGCTGTTCGCGTACCTGATCCCGATCGGGGTGTTCGGCTACCACGCCTGGGCCTACCCGGAGTTCACCGCCGACTTCCTCGGCCACGGCGGCGCGCTGCTGCTGTCCCTGTACCTGCTGCTCGGGGTGGCCGAGTTCGCGATCTGGGGGCCGCTGTACCGGCGTCGCTGCGAGCGGGACATCGGCCGGGGCTCCGCGCTCGGCTACGGGCTGGCGCTGGCGGTGTACGCGGCCGGCACCTACCTGGTGGCGGTGCGCGCGTTCTGGCGGCTGCTGCGCGGGAACCGCGGCTGGCACAAGACCGCCCGGACGGCTTCCGCGGCACTGAATTGACGGCCCGTCAGGCCATATCCGCCAAGTACTCCATTCGACCGGATTTCCCGACTTTCACATAAACCCCTTACCGGATCAGGGAATTGGTCATCGACCACCGGAACCCGGCTCCCTCCCCCAGAAAGGCGGTCCCTCCGTGACCACCGTCTCCACCCGCCGCCGCGTCCTGGCCGGCGCGGCCCTCGCCGCCGGCCTGTTCTGCAGCACCGCCCCCGCGTTCGCCGCCCTCACCTCCCCGGAGGCAACGGCCTACGTGGTCTCGGCCGACGCTCTGAACGGCGCCGCCGCGGTGCCCCCGCAGCCGCTGTCCACCTACCCGCCGGGCGGCACCGTCACCGAGATCGGCCTGACCGTCGGCCCGTTCGCCACCAACTCCACGCTCACCGCGACCACGGCGGGCGACCCGGCGGCCGGCACCTCCTCCGCCTCCGCCACCGTCGACCAGTTGGGCATCACCTTCGGCCCGACCCTCACCGCGGCGCTGACCGGCGTCAGCGCCACCTGCGAGGCCACCCCGAGCGGCGCCACCGGCAACGGCGTCATCGCGAGCGGCACCGTCACCGTCCTGGGCGTCCCGACCACCCTGCAGGCGAACGCGCCGGTCAACACCGGCGTCACCGTGGCCGGCCTGGGACAGCTGGTCCTCAACGAGCAGTCCACCGACGCCAACGGGGTCCTCACCGTCAACGCCGTCCACTTCACCCTGCTGCCCGCCCTCGGCGGCGCCAACGTGATCGTCGGCCACGTCGAGTGCGGCGGCGCCCCGCCGGCCGGAACCGTCCCGATGATCAACACCAAGGTCGGCGTGATCGGCGGCTCGCTGGCCGCCGCGACCGTCCTCGGCACCGCGTACCTGCGGCGCCGCCGCGCCTGACCCGCCGGGTGCGGACAGCCGGGTGCCCTCCCCCTTCGACGCGAAGGCGGGAGGGCGCCCGGCCGTCCGGGCCCGGGGCGCTCAGCCGACCAGGGCGGCCAGCCGGTCGGCCCAGATGATCGAGTAGTGGCTGGTGCCGGGCAGCAGCTCGGTCGGGACGGTCACCTTCGCCGCCGTCAACCGGTCCTCGTCGTACAGCGCCTGGGGCTCGTTCAGCAGGCCGCGCTCGGCGTACAGGAACCGGACCGGCACGGTCAGGCGGTGGATCGCGCCGGCCGCCTCCGGGTCGAGCAGCACCTGGGTGCCGTCCGTGGTGATCGCCTCGTGGACGCAGGAGGAGACCAGCTCGGGGGCCTCGCCGACCAGGTCGCGCTGGGTGTAGGCGTCCAACTCCTCGTTCCAGTCGGCGAACGCGGGGTGCGCCCGCCAGAACGCGCGGTACGCCTCGCGGCTCTCGAAGGTCATCGACAGCCGGGCCAGCGCCGGGCCGAGGACGGCGGCCAGCGCGTCCTCCTCGCGGACGCCGTCCGGAAGCGGGAAGGTCACCGCGCCGTCGACCAGGACCAGGTCGGCGAGCAGCTCCGGATACCGGGTGGCGGTGACGGCGGAGACCCAGGCGCCCATCGAGTGGCCGACCAGGCGGACCGGGCCGGCGTCCAGGTGCCGGATCAGCGCGGCGACGTCGTCCGCGTGCCGGCCGAGGCCCCACGGGCCGGGCAGGTCGCGGCTGGCGGCCCGGCCGCGCAGGTCCGGGGCGTACAGCGAGACCCGGCCGTCCAGCAGGCGGGCCAGGCCCGCCCAGGCCAGCGCGTTGGCGGTGATGCCGTGCACGGCGACCACCACGGGCGCGTCCGGCACGGCGGCCGGCCAGTGCAGGACGGCGAGCTCGCCGCCGTCGACGGGGACGGTGAGGTGCTGGGGGAGGATCATGCGGCGCCTTCCGGGACGGCGGTGACGGACACCTCGGCGGCCCTGGCGGCGCGGCCCGCCCGCAGCCGGGCGGGGAGCCGGGCCAGGCCGCCGGGCAGCAGGTAGACCACGGCGACGAAGAGGGTACCGAGCAGGAACAGCGGCTGGGAGAGCGGAACCCGCAGCACGGACGGGAGTTCGGCGATCGACTGCGAGTTGGCGAGGTCGCCCAGCCGGTGCGCGGCCCAGGTGTACAGCACGCCGCCGAGCAGCGGCCCCCACCGGGTGCCGGAGCCGCCGAGCACCACCATCACCAGCAGCGCCAGCGTCGCGTCCGAGCTCGCCGCCTGCGGGGTGGCGCCGCCGGTCAGCAGCAGGTAGACCACGCCGCCGGCGCCGGCCAGGCCGCCGGCCACGGTGAACGCGACCAGCTTGAAGCCGTAGGGCCGCAGGCCCAGCACCTCGACGCGGCGCTCGTTCTCCCGGATGCCGGCCCAGACCCGGCCGGTCGGCGAGGAGACCGTCCAGTGCACCACGGCGAGCGTGACGACCAGGTACAGCACCGCGATCCAGTACAGGTTGGCGGTGTTCTGGATGCCGATCAGCGCGTCCGGCAGGTGCTCGGCGGGCGCGGAGCGGCCCTCCTCGCCGCCGGTCAGGCCGCCGGGGTTGCGCTGCACCAGGATCGCGCCGGCCTGGGCGAAGGCCAGGGTCACCATGGAGAAGCCGATGCCGGTGACCCGCAGCGACACCGAGCCGAGCAGCAGCGCCAGCGCGATCGAGCAGGCGATGCCGAACACCGCGGCCGGGACGAAGCCGAGGCCGAGCTCCAGCATCGCCAGGTCGGTGGCGTACAGGCCGGTGGCGAAGTACAGGGCGTGGCCGAAGGACAGCAGGCCGGTGCGGCCGAGCAGCAGGTCGTAGCCGGTGGCGAGGCCGCCGTAGACCAGGCACAGGGCGATCAGCTGGAGGCTGCCGGGGCTGCCGAGCGGCCCGTCGAGCAGGCCGGGCAGCGGGAGGGTGCTGTACGGCGCGATCAGCAGGACGAGCAGCAGGGCCAGCGGCCACCAGCGCTTGAGGTGGGCGGTCATGCGAGTCTCCCGGTGAGTCCGCGCGGCTTGACGAGCAGCAGCACGGCCAGCAGGACGACCACGGACAGGTCTCCCAGGCCGGCTGCGGTGTAGTAGTTGGCGAACTGCTGGACGAGCCCGACGCCGACCGAGGCGACGGCCGCACCGGTGACCGAGCCCATGCCGCCCATCACGACGACGACGAACGCGAAGATCAGCAGTCCGGTGCCCTGGCCGGGGTTGAGCGAGCCGAAGTACAGGCCCGCCAGCGCCCCGCCGAGCGAGGCGGCGGCGCCGCCGATCGCGAAGACCAGCGTGAACGCCTTGCGGACGTCGATGCCGAGGGCGGTCACCATGGCCCGGTCCTCGACGCCGGCCCGGACGATCAGCCCGTACCGGGTCTTCGCCAGGAACAGCCGCAGCAGCACCAGCACGACGAGCGCGGCGGCCATCAGCACGAAGCGGTTGACCGGCACGGTCGCGCCGAGCAGCCGCACCGTGCCGGACAGCGACTCGGGCTGCGGGAACGGCCGGGCGTCGGCGCCCCAGACGCCCATGATCAGGGCGGGCAGCGCGAGCCCGACGCCGACGGTGGCGAGGATCTGGTCGCGCGGCCGGGCGTACAGCGGCCGGATCAGGGCGAGTTCGAGCAGCACCGAGGCGGCGGTGCCGACCGCGGTGCCGAACGGGACGGCCAGCCAGAAGCCGAGCCCGCCGTCGGTGGCGGCCCACCAGGCGGCGTACGCGCCGACGGACAGCAGCGCGCCGTGCGCGAAGTTGAGGACGTCCATCAGGCCGAAGATCAGCGACAGGCCGGAGGCGACCAGGAAGTACAGCGCGCCGAGCCCCAGTCCGGTGCAGGCGAGCAGGACGACGGTGTTCATCAGGGGGTCACCTCGGGTGCGGGGCGGTGGCTGCCGACGCCGAGCAGGCGGCGGGCGGCGTCCTCGTCGGCGAGCAGGTCGCGGGCGTCGCCCTGGTGGGCGGTGCGGCCGTCGGCGAGGACGGCGCACTGGCCGGCGACCCGGCGCACCAGCGCCAGGTTCTGTTCGACCAGCAGCACGGGCACGGTCTCGGCGGCCCGGGCGAGCACGTCGGCGACCTCGGTGACGATCTTCGGGGCGAGGCCCTTGGTGGGCTCGTCGGCGATGATCAGCCGGTTGCCGTTGAGCAGGGTGCGGGCGATCGCGACCATCTGCTGCTGGCCGCCCGACAGCGTTCCGGCGGCCTGCCGGTGACGCTGCTTCAGCTCCGGGAACAGCTCGAACACCAGGTCGTAGGCCGGGGTGGAGTCCCGCTCCGCGAGGCGCAGGTTCTCGGCGACGCTGAGGCCGGCGAAGATGCCGCGGTCCTCGGGGGCGTAGCCGATGCCGCGGCGGACCACCAGGTGGGTGGGCAGCCGGCCGATGTCGGCGCCGTCGAACACCAGCGAGCCGGTGCGCGGGACGAGCCCCATGACGGCCTTGACGGTGGTGGTCTTGCCGGCGCCGTTGCGGCCGAGCAGCGCGGTGACCCCGGTGGCGGCGACGTCCAGGTCCACCCCGTGCAGGATGTGCAGTCCGTCGATCACCACCCTGAGGTCGCGGACGGCGAGCAGCGTCGTCACAGCGCCTCCCCCAGGTAGGCCCCCTGGACGGTTTCGTCGGCCATCACGGCCTCGGGGGTGTCGAGTGCGAGCAGGGTGCCGTGGTGCATCACGGCGAGCCGGTCGGCGAGGCCGAGCAGCACGTCCATGTGGTGCTCGACCATCAGCACGGTGCAGCCCTGCTCCTGGTGGACGGAGCGGATCAGCTCGACCAGGGCGGGCACCTCCTCGGCGCTCACCCCGGCCATCGGCTCGTCGAGCAGGATCAGCCGGGGGTCGCCGACCAGCAGGACGGCGAGTTCCAGCTTCCGCTTGCCACCGTGCGACAGGGAGCCGGCCGGGTCGTCGGCCCGGTCGGCGAGGCCGGTGCGCTCCAGGACCTCCTCGACCTGCTGCCGGTAGCGGTCGGCGCGCCGCCAGATCCGGTAGGACGCGGCGGGCCCGGCGGCGGCCTGGGCGGCGAGGCGGACGTGCTCGGCGACGGTCAGGCCGGGCCACAGCGAGGAGGTCTGGAAGGTCCGGCCGAGGCCCCGCCGGGCCCGGGCGGGCACCGGCAGGGCGGTGATGTCGGCGCCGTCCAGGTGGAGGGTGCCGTGACTGGCCGGGTAGATCCCGGAGACCAGGTTGAACAGGGAGGTCTTGCCCGCCCCGTTCGGGCCGATGAAGGCGACGAACTCGCCCTCGGCGACGTCGAGGGTGACGTCCTGGACGATCGGGACGCCGCGGACGGACCAGCCGAGGCCGTTCAGCCGCAGGACCGGGGCGGTGGTGCTCATGGCGTTCAGCCCGCCATCTTGGCGACCGGCGGGGCGACCTGCTCGGCGGACAGCACCTTCTCCGCGGTGGGCTTGGCGGCGGCGCCGGTGCCGGTCAGCTTGACCTGGAACATCGGCTGGAGCAGCGCGTGGTCCTCGGCGCGGACGGTGAGCTTGCCCTTGACGCCGTCGAAGCTCCAGCCCTCCAGGGACTTCACCAGGGCGTCGGTGTCCGCGTCGGAGCCCTTGTTGGCGTCCAGCGCGTGCACCACCATCTGGGCGGCGGTGAAGCCGTCCGGGGTGAACAGGTCGGACTTGGAGCCGTTCTTGGTGACGAAGTCGTTCATCGCCAGCTCGGCCTCGGTGCCGCCGGCCGCGCCCGAGAAGTAGTGGTTCAGGAAGTCGATCTTCTCGGCGGCGGGGCCGAACAGCGGGTAGGACGCGGCCACGTCGAGGCCGGTGACGACCTTGGTCGCGGAGAACACGTCCTGCTGGTTCAGCGAGGTCCACAGCGCGGAGGCGGTGTCACCGGCCCAGGCGACGAACAGCAGGTCGGGCTTGGCGGCCTTGGCCTGGGTGGCGAACGGCGTCAGGTCGGTCGCGGACGGCGGGGCGAGCACCGCGTCGACGGTGGCGCCCTCGCCGCCGAGGACGTCCTTGACGGCGGCCACGTTGGCCTGGCCGAAGGCGTTGTCCTGGGCGAGGACGGTGACCTTCTTGCCCTTGGCGTCGCCGATGAAGGACGCGGCGGCCCTGGTGTCCTGGTAGGACTGCCGGCCGGAGCGGAAGGTGTACTTGTTCAGGCCGGTGACCTTGTCGGCGGCGGCCGGCCCGGAGATGAACAGCACCTTGTTCTGCGCCGCGATCGGGCCGACCTGCAGCGCCACGCCGGACGCGGTCGAGCCCGCCAGGATCTTGTAGTTCTTGCCGATCAGGTCCTTGGCCGCGGAGACCGCCTTCGCCGGGTCGCCCGCGTCGTCCTGCTCGGCGATCTCCACCGGGCGGCCGTTCACCGCGTTGGTGCCCTTGGTGGCGTACGACAGGCCCGCCTTGAAGCCCTCCAGGTACTGCTTGCCGTAGGCCGCCAGCGGGCCGGTCTTCGAGTAGAGCAGGCCGACCTTGACCGGGCTCTTGTCGCCCCCGCCCCCCTCGCCCGAGGTGCCCGCCGTACCGGCCTTGGCGCAGGCGGACGCGAGCAGCACGCAGGCGGCCAGCGCGGCGAGCTTGCGGACGGGTCGTCTGGGGGTGGCGTCCGTGACTGACATGGTGGGGAGCTCCTGACGTGCCTGTGCTGGTGGGATGCCGGAACCGTAGGGGGGTCGCCCGGAAGGCGACATGTGACGGGAACACGCATCGGCGGCCACAGCTGTGTGGGTCGGCGACATGTCCGGGTGCCGGCCACCGCGAGGTGTGCGGCACACACATGGATCGGCCCTGCTCCATGGCGTCGCCCGCCATGGAAAGGACCGGGGCCTGCGGCGAGTGTGGTGCCGCAGTCAGCCCTCCCCCTTCGAGAAGGTGGCCCCCTTGGACAAGGTCCTGGACTCCCCCGCCCACGCGGTCGGGGACATTCCCGACGGCGCGGTGCTCGCGGTCGGCGGCTTCGGCCTGTGCGGCATCCCGTCCACCCTGATCGACGCGCTCGTGGACGCCGGCACCACCGGCCTGCGGGTCGTCTCGAACAACTGCGGCGTGGACGACTGGGGCCTCGGCCTGCTGCTGCGGGCCGGCCGGATCGCCCGGATGACCTCCAGCTACGTCGGCGAGAACAAGGAGTTCGCCCGCCAGTACCTGAACGGCGAACTCGAGGTCGAACTCACCCCGCAGGGCACCCTCGCCGAACGGCTGCGGGCCGGCGGCGCGGGCATCCCCGCCTTCTACACCCCGGCCGGCGCCGGCACCCAGGTCGAGGAGGGCGGCCTGCCCTGGCGGTACGCGCCGGGCGGCGGCGCGATCGCGGTCGCCTCCCCGCCGAAGGAGGTCCGCGAGTTCGGCGGCCGCCGCCACCTGCTGGAGGAGGCGATCGTCGCCGACTTCGCCCTGGTCCGCGCCGAGGTCGCCGACCGGCACGGCAACTGCGTCTTCCACGCCGCCGCCCGCAACTTCAACCCGCTGTGCGCCACCGCCGGCCGGATCACCGTCGTCGAGGCCGACCGCATCGTCGAGGCCGGCGAACTGGACCCGGACGCCGTCCACCTGCCCGGCGTGTACGTGGACCGGGTGGTCGCCGCCGACCCCGACGACCGCCGGATCGAGCGCCGCACCGTCAGCCGCACCGCCGCGAAGGAGTCCTGATGACCACCCGCCCGGATCCCCGCGACGTGCTCGCCGCCCGGGCCGCCCGCGAACTGCGCGACGGCCAGTACGTCAACCTCGGCATCGGCCTGCCCACCCTGATCCCCAACCACCTGCCGCCCGGCGTCCACGTGGTGCTGCACTCCGAGAACGGCATCCTCGGCGTCGGCCCCTACCCGGCGGACGCCGACGTCCACCCCGACCTGATCAACGCCGGCAAGGAGACCGTCACCGTCAACCCCGGTGCGGCGTACTTCGATTCGGCGTTCTCCTTCGGCATGGTGCGGTCCGGCCGGATCGACGTCTCGGTGCTCGGCGCGATGCAGGTCTCGGCCTCCGGCGACCTCGCCAACTGGATGATCCCCGGCAAGATGGTCAAGGGCATGGGCGGCGCCATGGACCTGGTCCACGGCGCCCGCCGCCTGATCGTGGTGATGGAGCACACCGCCAAGGACGGCACCCCGAAGATCGTCGACGAGCTGTCCCTGCCGGCCACCGGCCGCGGCGTCGTCCACCGCATCGTCACCGACCTGGCCGTCCTCGACGTCACCCCCGAGGGCCTCCGCCTGGTCGAACTCGCCGAGGGCACCACCCTGGAGCAGCTCCGCGCCGCCACCGAGCCGGAGATCCTCACCGACTGACCCCGGACGCGCCGCAGGGGCGGCGGGCGCCCCCTCACGCCCACCGCCCCTGCGCCGACCGCTACTTCACGTTCGGAATGCTCCAGTCGATCGCCTTCTGGCCGAAGCCCTCCAGCGCGGCGTTGATCTGCGAGAAGGGCTTCGTCCCCAGGAAGGTCTTCTGCGACAGCGGCGACGGGTGCCCGCTCTGCACCACCACGTGCTTCTCGGTGTCGATCAGCGACAGCTTCTTCTTCGCGTAGCCGCCCCACAGCACGAACACACAGGGCTCCTCGCGGGCGCTGACCGCCTTGATCACCGCGTCGGTGAACTGCTCCCAGCCCTTGTTCTTGTGCGAGTTCGCCTCGTGCGCCCGCACGGTGAGCACCGCGTTCAGCAGCAGCACGCCCTGCTCGGCCCACGGCATCAGGTACCCGTTGTCCGGCACCGGCAGGCCGAGGTCGGTGTTCAGCTCCTTGTAGATGTTGCGCAGCGACGGCGGGGTCTTCACGCCCGGCAGCACCGAGAAGCTCATGCCGTGCGCCTGCCCGTTGTCGTGGTACGGGTCCTGGCCGAGCAGCAGCACCTTCACGTCCTGGTACGCCGTGGCCGCGAGCGCCGAGAACTCCTGCCCGGCGGGCGGGAACACCTCGTGCTCGGCCCGCTCGGCCGCCAGGAACTCCGCCAGCTGCGCGAAGTACGGCTTGCCGGTCTCCTCGGCGAGCACCTCGCGCCACGACTCGGGCAGCTCCAGCGCGCCGCCCACGGACGCCTCGGCCAGCTCCGTCACGTTGTACCTCCCACCGGCCGCGCGCCGCACGGCGACCGCTCTCGCTCGAACGTTCCCGGGCCCGTCCCGGACCCGCTGCGAAGAACGCTACACAGTCGCGCCGACAGGCCGCGCCGCCCGCCGCACCCGCAGCGCCTCCCAGCCGTTCAGACCGACCAGCACCACCGCCAGCAGGACCAGCACGGCCAGCGCCGGCAGCCGGTGCAGCGGGGTGAGCAGCAGCAGCGCCAACAGCGCCGCCACCAGCAGGCCGGCCGCCAGCCGGGTCGGCGAGAGGACGCCGAACATCATCCGCCGGGTGTAGTTGAACGCCAGCAGGTACAGCGCGCTGCCGCCGTACAGCAGCCCCAGCGCACCCCCGCCGAGCGCCGCCCCGGGCCGGGCCACCGTCTCCGCGAGACCCACCGCGACGGTGATCACCCCGGCGATCAGCGCCAGGTGCCCGTACGAGAACACCCGCCGCATCATGTCGCGGCGCGAACTCGCGGTCTCCAGGGCGAACCGCATCGCGTCGGAGGCGTAGCCGTAGTACTGCCACCACAGCGCACAGGAGATCACGAACGCCACGGCCACCGACGCGAGTTGGCCCGCGTGCAGCGGGCCCGCGGCCACCGGGGCGCCGATCCCCACGATCGACTCGCCGAGCGCCACCAGCAGGAACAGGCCGAACCGCTCCGGCAGGTGCCCCGGGTGGTACTCGACCTTCGCCAGCCGCCGGCGGAACACCAGCGGCGCCGCCAGGTCCGCCGCCGCGGCCAGCGCCCACAGCACCTCCCGGGCCGGGGACGGCAGCAGCCCGCCGACCACCAGCAGCGGGCCGGTGCAGAACGCGCCCACCCCGTACGGGCCGGTCCGGATCCGCCGCACCCGGCGCGCCAGCAGCCCGATCAGCACCAGCCGGGCCGCCCAGTACGCGCCGCCGAACAGCACCCCGCGGGCGCCGAACGCCGCCGGCAGGGCGAGCGCCATGAACAGCCCGGCCAGGCCCACCGCGAAGATCCCGATCCGGTCCCGCGGATTGTCCACGTCCCGGACGTTGGCCTGCACGGTGGTCCCCACCCAGCACCAGTACACCGGCACGAACGCCACCAGCGCCCGCCCGCAGCCCGCCCAGTCGTGGTGGTGGTGCAGCAGCGCCGACACCTGCGTCACCGCGAACACGAACACCAGGTCGAAGTACAGCTCCGCCCAGGTGACGCGCTTCTCCCCCATCCGAACTCCCCTGCACCCCAAGCCCGTTGACGCCGCCCCGCAGGGACGACCGGCACAGGCTACCGGGGCCCGGACCCCCCGCCCCCTGACGGTCCGTCCGTTCGTACCGCTATCTTGGGGGCGGCCAGAAGCCACCGGCGGGCCACCACGGGGGTGGGTCCGCCAAGGGGGAGGGGGGATCGGCGATGAGTGACGTCTCCGGCAACGGGTTGTCCGGGTTCATCTACAACGCGGTGTCGACCGCGACAGCCGTGCAGACGGCGGCCATGGTCGCCGTGTCGCAGGCACAGGCACTGACGAGCCAGGTGGGCGGCGGGGCCGTCCAGGTCGAGGTCGAGAACCTGCAGACCTTCAAGAACAAGGTCGACCAGATCCTGCGCGAACTCGACGGCTCCCCCGCGAGCCACGGCGAGGTCTCCCAACAGCAGTTGACCGGACATCAGCTCGGCCAGAACTTCGGCCAGGCCGGCGACCTGATGACCGCCTACACGAACGTGCACAACAACCTGGAGCGCCTCTCGCAGACCCTCGCCGCCCAGATCGAGGCGATGAGCGCGAGCGTCGGCCGGGCCGCCGGAACCTACAGCAACGCGGACGCCGAGCAGGAGTCCCGGTTCCAGGCGATGGCCCGGACCGAATCGCAGCCCCGGCCCGCCGCCTACCCGGCGAGCCCGCAGGCCCCGGCCACCGGCACCCAGCAAGGCGCGTACTGACGACCGCTCCGGCGACGGAGCTTCGGGGGAGAGAGAGATGACCGAGAAGCGTTTCGTGCGGATGGCCCGTGACGGCGGCGAGATCGACGGCGCCAGCCACGAGGAACTGGTGGCGATGGTCCAGCACACGGACCCGGTCGCCGTCATGCAGGTGGGCCAGCGACTGCTGCTCGCCGCGCAGAAGATGGACGAGGTCAGCAACGAGCTGCACGCGCACATGAGCGGCCTCGACTGGGAGGGCAGCGCCGCCGACAGCTTCAAGTCCTGGGGCAGCCAGGTCTCCCGGTCCACCATGGACCTGGCCTCGTACTCGCGGAACGCCGGCACCTACATGGCGTCCGCGGGCGAAACGCTCGCCGCCGTCAGGTCGGGCATGCCCGCCGTGCCGCACGCCGACATGCAGATCGTCAGCCGCTACAACGACCAGCCCAACACGGCCGTCACCGTCGGCGGCGCCATCCTCGGCAGCGTGGTCCCGGGCGTCGGCACGGCCATCGGCGGCTGGGCGGCCGGCAAGGTCGCCGACATGGTCGACTCCGACTGGGTCAGCCCCGAGGAGGCCCAGGCCGCGCAGCGCCGCATCGAGCAGGCGCACAACGAGGCCATCCAGCAGATGACCCGGCTCAGCCAGGCGTACGAGCAGTCGACCACCCAGCTCAACTCGGTGCAGCCGCCGGAGTTCCCGCCGCTGCCAGGGGACGGGCAAGGGCACACCAGCCTGGTGGACGTGCCGATCGACGGCGGCGGCGGTGGCACCGGTCGCGGCCCCGGCGGAGGCACCACCATGCCGACGCCGCCCAGGGTGCAGCCCGCGCCGGCTCCCAACCCGACCCCGCAGCCGACGCCGACACCCGTCCCCCGGCCCGCGCCGTGGGAGCCGCCGGTACACGGCGGACCGGTGCAGCAGCCCCCGAGGATTCCCCCGGTCCAGAACCCGGTTCCGCCGATCACCGACCCGGTGATCAAGGACCCGGGCACCCGGATCGACCACACGCCGCCGCCCGGCACGACGCTCCCCGACCCGAGGATCCCGGTCCACGGCGGCGGGGGCGGCGGCCTCGGCGGGGGCGGCCTCGGTGACCTCGGCGGCGGCAGCGGCGGTGGCGGTCTGCACGGCGGCGGCTACCCGGGCGGCGGCCTGGGCGGCGGTGGCCTCGGTGGCGGTGGCCTCGGCGGCGGCACGGCCGGTGGCGGCCGAGTCGGCGGCGGTGGCGTGCCGGGCACCGGCGGAGCCGGCGGTGCGGGCGCCCGTCCCGGCGGCACCACCGCGGGCACGGCCGGAGCGGGCCAGGCCGGTCAGGCCGGGCGTGCGGGCGCCCCGGGCATGGGCGGCGGCATGCCCCACGGCGGTGGCGGCGCAGGCGCCGGCGGTGCCAAGGGCGGCGGTGGCGGTGCCCGCGGCGGCGGCCTGGTCAGCCGGGCGGGCGGCACCGTCGGCGGACAGCGCGGGTCGGGATCGGGCGGCGGGTTCACGCCGGGCGGCACCGGGCTGCGCGGCCGGGCCGAGCGGGGCGCCGACGGCCGGGCCGGTCAGGGCGCGTTCGGCGGCGGCCACGGCGGTGCGAACCGCAAGGGCAAGCCGCAGGGCAAGCGCCCCGACTACCTCAACGAGGACGAGGACACCTGGACGTCGGGCATGGGCCCGGTCAACCCGAATGTGATCGAGTAGGACCGCATCGACTGCCCGGTCGTGAGAGCCACCGCTTCCGCGACCGGGCAGCACTGTGCAACCGGGCACCGATACCTGGCGACATACGGCGTGCGAAGGAGCGTGTGATGCGGCGAACGGGCGGGGCAGAACGGCGGCGGCGGTTCGCAGCCGCAGCAGCGGTCGTCGGCGTCCTGTGGGGGTGGATGGCGGGGCCCGCGCTCGCGGCGGACTCGATCCGCGAACAGCAGTGGTACTTGGACGCCATGCACGCCGAGGAGATGTGGCGGACCAGCACCGGGTCCGGGATCACCGTGGCCGTGATCGACTCCGGGGTGAAGGGCGACGCACCCGACCTGGCCGGGCAGTTGGTGACCGGCACGAATCTCAGCAAGGAGTCCGGCAGCGAGCTCGCTCCCAAGGATGGCCACGGGACGAAGATGTCCAGCACCATCGCCGGCACCGGCAAGGGGCTGGGCGGCAAGGGGGCGTACGGTCTCGCGCCCGGGGCGAAGATCCTCCCGATCAGGATCGACCTGGACAACGGGACCAGCGACAGCCAGGTCATCGACGAGGTCGCCCGGGGCATCACCTACGCCGCCGACCACAACGCGAAGATCATCAACATGTCCCTGGGCGTCCCGGTCCGATCGTTGCAGTCGGCCGAGGTCGACAAGCTCCGGGCCGCGGTCGACCATGCGGCGGCCCGGGGGGTCCTGCTGTTCGCCGCGGTCGGCAACACCGGCAACACGGACAACCGCCTGGAGTACCCCGCCGCGATGAGCGGTGTGGTCGGCGTGGGCGCCACCGACCAGGACGGAAAGGTCGCGGCGATCTCGGAGTACGGGCCGCAGGTGACGCTCGCCGCACCGGGTGTGGACATCTACGGGGCGTGCACCGGCCCGTCCGGCTACTGCAAGGGGACCGGCACCTCTGACGCCACCGCCCTGGTCTCCGCCTCCGCCGCGCTGATCTGGTCCGCCCACCCGGACTGGACGAACAATCAGGTGCTGCGCGTACTGATCAACACCGCGAGCAACCCGAAGGAGCGCAGCGACTACCTCGGCTACGGCACCGTCCGCCCGCGCATCGCGCTGACCGATCCCGGCGACCCGGGTCCGGCGAACGTCAGCCCGCTGCCCGCCGCGGCGGGGTCCTCACCGAAGCCGGGCAAGTCCGACGGCGCGGCCGCGAAGCCGTCCGCGGCCGCCGACTCCCCGGCCGGGCAGGACCCGGCGGCGCAGCAGCCGTCCGCCGGCGGGACGTCCTCGGGGTCGGGCAGCATGCCGCTGGTGATCGGCGGCGTGGCGGTGGGCGTGGTGCTGCTGGTGGTCGTGGCGGTGCTGATCGCCCGCCGCAACCGCCCGGCCGCGACGGGCCCGGTGCCGCCGTTCCCGGGCCAGCCGATGCAGGGTCAGCCCCCGTACGGCCAGGCCCCGCAGCAGCAGCCGTACGGTCAGCAGCCCCCCTACGGGCAGCCTCCGCAGTCGTACGGCCAGCAGCCGCCGTACGGTCAGCAGCCGCCGGCCGGTGGGAACCCGTACGCGGGCTGAGGGCACGGCAGTCGGGCCACGGACGGTGGCGGACCGGGACGCCCGGGCCGCCACCGTCGGCGTCTGCGGGGTTCACCGGGGCGGACGCCCCTGTGGGCGGCCGTCGCGGCGCACTAGGCTGGGCCGTGTTGGGGCAGCCAGTGGCGCCCGACCGGCCAGCGGTGTCCGGTCGGAGCGATGCACATCGATCGTTCGACCGTCGCAAGACCTAGGAGAGACCCACCGTGGCAGACCGCAAGCCCATCGAGACCTGGCTGACCGACATGGACGGAGTCCTCATCCACGAGGGCGTGCCGATCCCGGGGGCCGACGCCTTCATCAAGCGGCTGCGTGAGTCCGGAAAGCCGTTCCTGGTGCTCACCAACAACTCCATCTACACCCAGCGGGACCTGCACGCCCGGCTGTCCCGGATGGGCCTGGACGTGCCCGCCGAGCACATCTGGACGTCCGCGCTGGCGACCGCGAAGTTCCTGTCGGACCAGCGGCCGAACGGCTCCGCGTACGTGATCGGCGAGGCCGGTCTGACCACCGCGCTGCACGACGTCGGCTACGTGCTGACGGACAGCGACCCGGACTTCGTGGTGCTCGGCGAGACCCGCACCTACTCGTTCGAGGCGATGACGAAGGCGGTCCGGCTGATCGACGCGGGCGCCCGGTTCATCGCCACCAACCCGGACGAGACCGGCCCGTCCGCAGAGGGCGCGCTGCCGGCGACCGGTGCGGTCGCGGCGCTGATCACCAAGGCGACCGGGGTGGAGCCGTACTTCGTCGGCAAGCCGAACCCGCTGATGATGCGGGCGGGCCTGAACGCGATCGGCGCGCACTCGGAGAACAGCGCGATGATCGGCGACCGGATGGACACCGACATCGTCTCCGGCATGGAGGCCGGCATGTCGACCTTCCTGGTGCTGACCGGCCTCACCCAGGCCGGCGACGTGGACCGCTTCCCGTACCGGCCGACCCAGGTGGTGGAGTCCATCGCGGACCTGGTCGAGCTGATCTGACCCGCTGCCAGAAGGGCTCTCCGGCACTGCCGCAGGGCCCTTCTGCCGTCCCGCGCGCCGCCGGGCGCCCCTCGCAGCCGGTCCGCCGCCGCCCGGACGGCCGCACGCCCGCCGCCCGGTGCGGCCCGGCCGCCGACGCCGGGTGACCGTCCGGCCCCGGCCCGTCGCCGTCGGCCTGGGCCACCTGAAGGCAGCCTTAAGCGCCGCCCAACTACTCTGACGTACCGTCAGTTTCCCTTCCTCGTACGGCTAGCGTCGCGGTCACACCCTCCGCTCGACGCAAGGAGCCCCGCCCGTGGCCTCCGTCCGCCGCACCGCCGTCCTGCTGGCCGTCGCCGCCCTGCTCGGCAGCCCGGCCGCCACCCCGGCCGTCGCCGATCCCGTCGGTCGCACCGCCGCCCTCGCCGACGGGGACGCCGCCGGCGGCGTGCTGCTGTCGCTCGGGTCGGTGCTGCTGCTGGCCGGCGCGGCGGCGGCCAGCGTGCACCGCCGCCGGCCGGGCGGGCCCGCCGGTCCGCGCCGACCGGGGGCGGTGGAGGGGGTGGCCTCCGCCGCTCCGGGGGACGGGGATGGTTGAGTGGGGGCATGAGCACGCCCCCTGCCCCGTTCCGCGTCGGACTGATCGGCTACGGCCTGGCCGGCTCGGCCTTCCACGCCCCGCTGATCGCCACCACTCCCGGACTCCGGCTGGACGCGGTGGTCACCGCCAACCCCGACCGCCGCGCCCAACTGCACCGCGACCACCCCGGCGCCCGCGCCCTCGACAACCCCGACCAGCTGTTCGAGGACGCCGACCGCTTCGACCTGGTGGTGATCGCCTCCCCGAACCGCACCCACGTGCCGCTCGCCCGCACCGCCCTGCTGGCCGGCCTGGCCACCGTCGTCGACAAGCCGCTCGCCGCGACCAGCGCCGAGGCCCGCGACCTGTGCGAGTTCGCCGAGAAGTCCGGCCTGCTGCTGTCGGTCTTCCAGAACCGCCGCTGGGACGGCGACTTCCTCACCGCCCGCCGGCTGATCGAGGAGGGCCGGCTCGGCCGGGTGCACCGCTTCGAGTCCCGGTTCGAGCGCTTCCGTCCCAAGCCCAAGCCCGGCTGGCGCGAACTCGCCGACCCCGCCGAGGTCGGCGGCACCCTGTACGACCTGGGCAGCCACCTGGTCGACCAGGCCCTCGCCCTGTTCGGCCCGGTCGAGACGGTGTACGCGGAGATCGACGTCCGCCGGGACGGCGCGGTGGTCGACGACGACGCGTTCCTCGCGCTCACCCACACCGGCGGCGTCCGCTCCCAGCTGTGGGCCAGCGCCCTCGCGCCGCTCGCCGGTCCGCGGCTGCGGGTCCTCGGCGACAGCGCGGGCTACGTCAAGTTCGGCATGGACCCGCAGGAGGCCGCGCTGCGGGCCGGCCGCCGCCCCGGACCGGCCGCCACGCACTGGGGCGACGACGATCCCGCCGCGTACGGCCTGCTCGGCTCCGACGGGGACGCCGAGCCCGTCCCGACCGACCCCGGCAACTACCCGGCGTACTACGCGGGCATCGCCGCCTCGCTCACCGAGCGCACCCCGCCGCCGGTCGACCCCCGGGACGCCGTGGCCACCCTCGCCGTCCTGGAGGCCGCCCGCGCCTCCGCCGCGACCGCGAACGTCGTCCGCCTGCCCTGATCGGCACCGTCACCGGCGGGACGGGGCCGCAACTGCTGTACCCCGGCCCGCCGGTGACGTAGCATCAAGGCCGGACCCGGCCAGAAGGAGGTGTGCACGTGCTCGTCGCTCCCCTTCTGCTCGCGCTGCTCCGGGTCCTCACCGGAGACCTGCCGGCCGGCCCGGGCGCCGTCACCACCGCAGCCTTCCTGCTGCTGACCTGCGCCGTCACCCTGGCCCTCAGCACGGCCCGCCTCCCCGTCGCCGGCACCCCCGCCGCGGTCCACGCCGCCGCGATGCGCCGCCGCGCCTACCGCACCGCGTACCTTCCGCCGCGCGACCCGGCCGCCCCTGGCCGCCCGCGCCCCCGAGCCCCGGGCCACGGCCCGGCGGCCGCCGTCTGAGGGGCACCCGCTTCCCGCGCACGCCGTAGCTCCCGCACGCCCTGAGGCGCGGGGGCTGCGCGAGCGACCCACCACCGTGGTCGACTCCCGCGCCGCACTCCCGGCGCCGCCGGGCCCCTCCGTCCCGTCCGCCCTCCGCGACCAGTCCCGCCAGCCGAGCGTGAATCCGGAGAGCCCACCCATGTCCGTTCTGAGCGTCCTCGACCCCGCCGTCCGTCTCGCCCATGCCGCCGTCGCGGCCCTCGCCACCGTCGTCCCCACGGCCGTCGCGATCGTCGTCTTCACCCTGGCGGTCCGCGCCGCCCTGCACCCGCTGGCCCGCTCCGCGGCCCGCGGCGAGCGGGCCCGGGCCCGGATCGCCCCGCAGGTCCAGAAGTTGAGGAAGCGCCACGGCAAGGACCGTGAGCGGCTGGCCCGCGAACTCGCGGCCCTGAACCGCGCCGAGGGCATCTCCCCGTTCGCGGGCCTGCTGCCGGCCCTCGCGCAGGCGCCGTTCTTCTCGGTGATGTACCGCCTGTTCACCACCGCCCCGGGCAACCTGCTGGACGCCTCCCTGGCGGGAGTTCCGCTCGGCACGCACCCCACTGCCGCCCACACTCCGGCCCAGTTCGCGGTGTTCGCCGTCCTGGAGGCCGCGCTGCTCGCCCTGGCCTGGTGGAACGTCCGCCGCGCGAGCGCGCTGCCGGTGCCGGACGACGCCCCCGCCGGCCTCGGGGCGATGCGCTGGCTGGCGTTCGGCACGCCGCTGTTCGCCCTGCTGCTGCCGCTCGCGGGCGGCGTCTACCTGCTGACCAGCACCGCGTGGACGGCGGCCGAGCGCTGGTACCTGCACCGCCCGACCGCCGCCACCGGTGAACGCGGGAGCACCGTTCCGGCGGCCCGTCAGACGGTGCGCCGCCAGCCCGCCAGGTAGGCGTCGATCTCGCCGGTCAGCCGCTGCTTGCCCGCCGGGTCCAGGAAGGAGGCTTCCACGGCGTTGCGGGCGAGCCCGGCGACGCCGGCCTCGTCCAGGCCGAGCAGCTTCGCGGCGACCGCGTACTCGGTGTTCAGGTCGGTGCCGAACATCGGCGGGTCGTCGCTGTTGACGGTGACGAGCAGCCCGGCCTCGACCATCTGCCGGATCGGGTGCTCCTCGATCCGCTCGACCACCCGGGTCGCCAGGTTGGACGTCGGGCAGACCTCCAGCGGGATCCGGTGCTCGCCGAGGTGGTCGACCAGTGCCGGGTCCTTCACGGACTGGGTGCCGTGGCCGATGCGTTCGGCGCCGAGCACCCGGATCGCGTCCCAGACGGTCTCCGGCCCGGTGGACTCGCCGGCGTGCGGCACGCTGTGCAGGCCGGCCGCCCGGGCGCGGTCGAAGTACGGCTTGAACTGCGGGCGCGGCACGCCGATCTCGGGGCCGCCGAGGCCGAAGGAGACGAGTCCGGCGGGCGCCAGGTCGAGGGCGAGCCGGGCGGTCTCCTCGGCGGAGGCCAGTCCGGCCTCGCCGGGGATGTCGAAGCACCAGCGCAGGACGACGCCGAGTTCCTTCTCGGCGGCCAGCCGGGCGTCCTCGATCGCCTCCATGAAGGCGACGTCGGGGATGCCGCGGCTGACCGACGAGTAGGGCGTGACGGTGAGTTCGGCGTACCGGATGTTCTGCCGGGCCATGTCCTGGGCGACGCCGTAGGTCAGCGCCCGGACGTCCTCGGCGTCGCGGATCAGGTCGACGACGCTCAGGTACACCTCGATGAAGTGCGCGAAGTCGGTGAAGGTGAAGTACTCGGCGAGCGCCTCCGGGTCCAGCGGGACCTTGGTGCGCCCGGCGTGCCGGGCGGCGAGCTCGGCGACCACGCGCGGCGAGGCCGAGCCCACGTGGTGCACGTGCAGCTCCGCCTTCGGCATTCCCGCGATGAACGCCTCGATCCCCTGGGCTCCCTCGGCCATGGCACGCTCCCGTCTACTTCACCCGGACCCGGACAGACCTCGCATGCTAACCCGCCGACGCGAATCGCGCGGTCACCACTTCGCGGTGAGCTTCTTCAGCGCCTCGCGCGCCTGGGCCCGGCCCTCGAAGACCTGCCGCTCGGGGTCGACGTCGACGAACACCGACACGGTGACCGCGCCCTTGCGGGCGATCACGTACGAGAACGGCCGCGGGTCGGTCCGGCCGCCGTCGGTGGTGTCGTACACGGCGAGGCCCTCCTCGGAGTACACCTCGTCGGCGCCGGCCACCTGCGGCGACTCGATGTCGTGGACGGTCTGGAAGGCGTCGTGGGTGTCGACGTCGGTGTAGTTCTCGCAGCGCTTGGTGTTGTCGCGGCGCTCGGCGATGTCCTTGGCCGCCGCGTCGGCGCTGTTGAACACGCTGGCCGCGGTGTTGGCGAAGGTGCTGTCCTTCTCGTGGTCCTGGCGCACGAACCGGTAGGTGTCGGCGACCAGGCCCTTGACGTGGGTGCCGTCGGACTTGAGCTTGCAGGACTTGTCCATCACCTGGTTGCCCAGGCTGGTGTCGTCGTCGCCGTCGGCGACGAAGGCGTTGTCCCACTCCTTGGCGCTCAGCGCCAGCTTGTTGGTCCTGGCCTGCGCGGCGGCGTCGCCGCCCGCGGCGCCGCCGCTCGGGCGGCTGCTGGGCTTGGCGGGCTCCTTGGCCTTGCCGCCGGCCGACCCGGACGGCGACGCCGAGGCCGCCGCGGTGGGCGAGGTGTGGCCGGCCGCGCCGGTGGCCGTCTCGTCGTCGTTGCAGGCCGTCAGGACCAGGCCGGCCGCCATCAGCGCCGCGACCCGCAGACCCAGCGTGCGCGTGCGTACTGTCATCCCCGTCAACTCCCCCGTGCCGTACTTGGCTTCGGCCCCCCTGGCCGCCGCCGATCGGTCGATCACCCTACCCAAGGGCGCGGACGCGCGCCCACCGGGGGCGCTGCGGCCGGGTGGGCGTCCGACGGTCCGTCAGCCGCCCAGCGCGGTGCTGACGGTGTGGATGAGCAGGCCCGCCAGGGCACCGACCACGGTGCCGTTGATCCGGATGAACTGCAGGTCACGGCCCACGTTGGCCTCGATCTTGCGGGAGGCGTCGTCGGCGTCCCAGCCGGCCACGGTGTCGGAGATCAGCGAGGTGATCTCCTGCCGGTAGGTGGAGACCACGTACTCGGCGGCGTCCAGCAGCCAGCCGTCGGTCTTGGCCTGGAGTTTGCCATCGGTGGCGAGGCGGCGGCCGAGCGAGCGCAGGCCCTCGGTGATCCGGCGGCGCAGTTCGCTGTCCTGGTCCTCGGCGGCGTTCAGCACCAGCGTTCGCACCGCCGACCAGGAGGAGGCGATCAGGTCCTGGACCTCGGGACGGACCAGCAGGTCGGACTTGGCGCGCTCGACCCGGGCGATGGTCTCCGGGTCGTGTTGGAGTTCCTGTGCGAAGTCCGCGAGGAAGTTGTCGAGGGCGCCGCGCGCGGGGTGCGCGGGGTCGTCGCGGACGTCGGTGACGAAGCGCAGCAGCTCCTTGTAGACGCGTTCGCCGACCTGCTGGTCGAGGAACTTGGGCGTCCAGCCGGGGGTCTTGGCGGTGACCCGGGCGATCACCTCGACGTGGTGCTCGACCAGCCAGTCGCGGGCGCGCACCGCGATCAGGTCGACCACGCCGCGGTGCCCGCCGTCGGCGACGATCTTGCCGAGCAGCCGGCCGGCGGGTTCGGCGACCGAGGTGGCGGCGGCCCGCCGGGTGATCGCCTCGGCGACCACGGCCTGCACGTCCTCGTCGCGCAGCACCGCGAGGACGCCGCGCAGCGCGGCCGCGGCCTCGTGGGTGACGCGTTCGGCGCTGCCGGGCTCGGACAGCCACTCGCCGAGCCGCCGGGCCACCCCGATCCGGCCGAGCCGGGCCCGGACCACGGGCGCGGACAGGAAGTTGTCGCCGACGAAGTCGCCGAGCGAGCGCCCGAACGCGTCCTTCTTGGTGGGGATGATCGCGGTGTGCGGGATCGGCAGCCCGAACGGGCGGCGGAACAGCGCGGTGACGGCGAACCAGTCGGCGAGCGCGCCGACCATGCCGGCCTCGGCCGCGGCCGCCACGTAGCCCGCCCAGCTGCCCGCGCCGGCGGCGCCCGCCCAGGTGGCGAGCGCGAAGACGACCGTGGCGAGGCCGAGCAGGCCGGTGGCGATGGTCTTCATCCGCCGTACGCCCTGGCGCTTGGCCTCGTCGGCGGCGGTGAAGCTGACTCCTGGTGCCGTCTCGTCCACACTCACCCCGTCAGATTGGCACACCGGTCGCACGAAATGACCGCCGCCTCGCGATTCCGCCGTTCCGAGGTCAGACGGCGGGTTCGGCGGCGCCGGCGTAGATCCGGGCGATCACGTCCTCGATGGCGGGTTCGCGCACCGAGAGGTCGACCAGCGGGTAGCGTTCGGCGACGGCGGCGACCAGTGGCGCGGCGCTCTGCCGGGCCGGGAACGCCAGCCACTGCCGGGGGCCTTCGACCTTGACGGTGCGCACCCCGGGCAGCTCGATCGGCGGGTGTGCGGCGGCCAGGTCGACCACCAGGGTGCGTTCGCTCTCGCCGGCCGCGTGCAGCTGCTCCAGCGGGCCGTCCAGGACCAGCCGGCCGTGGTCGATCACCATCACCCGGCCGCACAGCTGCTCGATGTCGGTGAGGTCGTGGGTGGTGAGCAGCACGGTGGTGCGCTGTTCCCGGTTGGTCTCGCGGAGGAACTCGCGGACCTTGGTCTTGCTGATCACGTCGAGTCCGATGGTCGGCTCGTCCAGGTAGAGCACGCTCGGGTCGTGCAGCAGGGCGGCGGCGAGGTCGCCGCGCATCCGCTGGCCGAGCGAGAGTTGACGGACCGGGGTGTCCAGCAGCGCGCCCAGGTCGAGCAGGTCGACGCACCGGTCGAGGTTGGCGCGGTAGCGGGCGTCGGGGATCCGGTAGATCCGGCGGGCGAGTTCGTAGCTGTCGCGCAGCGGCAGGTCCCACCACAGGGTGGTGCGCTGGCCGAACACCACGCCGATCCGCCGGGCCAGCGCGGTCCGCCGCGCGGCGGGGTCGACGCCGGCGACCCGCAGGCGTCCGCCGCTGGGCACCAGGATGCCGGTGAGCATCTTCACGGTGGTCGACTTGCCGGCCCCGTTCGGCCCGATGTAGCCGACGCACTCGCCCTCCTCGACCTGGAAGGTGAGCCCGTCCACGGCCCGCACCTCGCGCTTCTCGCGCCGCCAACGGCCGTTGCCGGTGCGGACGGTGAAGCTCCGCCGGACGTCCTCGACCTCGATCACCGCCACGGTTTCCTCCTTCTTCGGGGTCAGCTGCCGGTGGAGCGGTAGGCGCGCAGTCCGGTCCGCCAGGCGGCCGCCGCCGCCAGCACGCACAGCGCGGCCGCGAGCGGCGACGCGAACCGGAACGCGACGGGCAGCCCGAGCGGGTCGGGCCGGCCCAGGACGTGCAGGGCGGGAAGCCAGTTGACGAACGCCAGCGGCACCCCGAACACGGTGCCGGCGACGACCTCCTTGGCGAACACGGTCGGCGGGTACTGGAGCAGCGTGGCGCCGCCGTAGGTGACGGAGTTCTGGAGTTCGGCGGCGTCGCCCCACCAGAACTGCACGCACGAGCAGCCCACGAAGACCGCGCAGAAGATCACCGAGCCGCAGACCAGCAGCGCGGGCACCATCAGCACCCGGTCCCAGGTCCATTGGACGTCCAGCGCGGCGAGCGACCAGCCGAGCACCGCGAACGCCTGGACCAGCCGGCCCAGGCGCCGCAACGAGAAGCGCTCGGCGGCGAGTTGGGACAGTGCGGGGGCGGGCCGGATCAGCATGGTGTCCAGCGCCCCGGTCCGCACCCGCTCCCCCAGGTCGCCGACCGAGCCGACCAGGAAGTTGGCCGTGCCGAGCGCCACCGAGCTCGTCCCGTACAGGAACCCGGTCTCGGCGAGCGTCCAGCCGGCCAGCTGCCGGGTGTGCTGGAACATCAGGATCAGCACCGCGAAGTCCAGGAACGTGATCAGCACGTTCGCGGCCAGGCTCAGCACGAACGACGCCCGGTAGGTCAGCATCGACCGGGCCCACATCGCGGCGATCAGCCACCAGGACCGCACCGCCCATCCGGCCCGGGCGGCGAGCGGCTCGTCCTCAACCACCCTGGACCACCACCTTGCGCACCGCGAGCGCCTGCACCGCCCGGCCCGCCGCCAGCAGGGCGACCGCCCAGGCCAGTTGGAAGGCGTACAGGTTCAGCAGGCTCTGTCCGGTGCGGCGTTGCAGCAGCACGTCGGCGGGCAGCTGCACCAGCGCCGAGAACGGCAGCACCCGGGCCAACTCGCCCAGCAGGCCGGGGAACAGCGCCAGCGGCAGCAGCGTCCCGGAGAAGAACATCGACACCACCGTCATCGCCGCCCGCACCCCCTCCGCGTCGTGCAGCCAGAACCCGGTCAGCGAGACCAGGAACCGCAGCCCGAAGCTGACCAGCAGCCCCAGCGCGACGGCGAGCAGGAACTCGGCCCACACCAGCGGCTGCCGGGGCAGCGTCAGGTCGAACACCAGCGCCCCCACCGCCATCGGCACCGCGCCCCGGGTGACCAGCTGGAACGCCGCCCGCCCCAGGTCCGAGGCCAGCCACCACCCCTGGAAGTCCACCGGCCGGTACAGGTCGATCGCGATGTCCCCGCTGCGGAACCGCGCCTGCACGTCGTCCTGGAACCCGCCGCCCCACACCGCCACCGTCACCAGCAGCGCCTGGCTGATCCAGATGTACGTCACCGCCTGCCGCGCGTCGTACCCGCCCAGCCCCGGCCGGGCGTGCCACAGCGCGAGCATCGTCGAGGCCAGGATCCCCCCGAACACCGTGTTGGTGACCGCCCCCGCCACCGTCGCCGCCCGGTACGTCGAGTACCGCCGGAACGCGCCGCGGGCGACGGCCGAGTAGACGCCCATCCCGTTCCTCGCCTCCCCGGCCCGGACCGCGGGCCGCGCGCGCCGCGACCCCGGTCGGGCTCCGTCACAGGTACAGACCCGTCGACCCCTCCAGGTCCCCGAAGCGGCCGGCCGCGACCGCGTGCAGGTCGCGTTCCCGGAGCAGCACGTACGTCGCCCCGCGGACCTCGACCTCCAGCTTGTCCTCCGGGTCGTAGAGCACCCGGTCGCCCGGCTCCACGGACCGGACGCTCTGGCCGACGGCCACCGCCTCGGCCCACGCGCAGCGGCGGGACAGTTCGGCGGTGGCGGGGATCAGGATGCCGCCGGTGGAGCGGCGTTCGCCCTCGCCGGTCTCGGTCCTGACGAGGACCCGGTCGTGCAGCATCCGGATCGGGAGCTTCTCCCCGAGCCGGTCGTGCCGTCCTTCGTCGCCGTGCCCGGCCGTGCTTCGCGTGTCGTTCTCACTCACGCCCCGACGGTACCGGACACCGAAAACGGCGGGGTCCCGGGCTCCCGGCCCGTGACCCCGCCGTCCCGGCGGACGCCTCAGCCCTTGCGGCGGCGCTTCGCGGAGGCGATCAGCAGCACCACTCCGACGCCGACCAGCGCGGCGGGCACGATCCGCTCGGGGCGGGGCCGGCCGTCCTCGTCGACGAACTTGGACTTGACCTGCTCGACGGCGCCGCTCGCGGCGACGTACGCCTTGCCGGCCTTCTGCTCGACCGTCGCACGCAGCTTGGCCTTGGTCTGGGCGGCGACGGTGGCCGGGTGCACGCGCATGGCGAGCTCGTCGAGGGTCGCGGCGAGCCTGTCCCTGGTCCCGGCGATGTCCGCCTCGATCTGGGCCGTCGTGCGCGGTGCCGACGTGTCCTTGCTGCTCGCTGCCACTGGGGCCACCCCATCTCTGTTACCGCTAGGTACTTCTCTCCACCGACAGTCTGTCAGCTCCGTGTCGCGCTCGCGCAGCGCCACCCTCCAACGGAGGTAGGTTGGCCAGCAGTACGAGCACCCCGTCCCGGCTCAGAGGAGAGAAGCACCATCGTGAGCGAGCGTCTGCAGGCGGGCGACACCGCCCCCGCCTTCACCCTGTCCGACGCCGACGGCAACCAGGTGTCGCTGGCCGACCACCTGGGCCGGAAGGTAGTCGTGTACTTCTACCCGGCGGCGCTGACCCCGGGCTGCACCAAGCAGGCCTGCGACTTCACGGACAACCTGGAGGTGTTCGCGGGCGCGGGCTACGACGTGATCGGCATCTCGCCGGACAAGCCGGAGAAGCTCGGCAAGTTCCGCGAGAAGGAGGACCTGAAGGTCACGCTGCTGTCGGACCCGGAGCACGCGGTGCTGGAGGCGTACGGCGCGTACGGCGAGAAGGTGAACTACGGCCGCACCTACCAGGGCGTGATCCGCTCCACGGTGATCGTGGACGAGCAGGGCAAGGTCGAGCGGGCGCTGTACAACGTCCGGGCGACCGGGCACGTGGCGAAGCTGCTGAAGGACCTGAAGGTCGGCCAGTAGGGCCGGAGAACGGCAGCGGTGGCGGCCGACCCCCCGACCGGGTCGACCGCCACCGCCGTTCATGGGCTCGGGATCAGCAGGCCCCGAGGTCCGTCCAGACGCCCCAGGCGCCGCTCAGCGACGGGTCCTCGCCCGCGGTCCACCACTTGTTCTGGTAGTAGTGGCCCTTCCACGACACCTTGGTGACGGTGGCGTAGGTGGTGCCGGCGTTCCAGCTCGGAGCGCCGGAGCAGTTCCCGGCGGACGCGGACGGCGACGCCGACTGCGAGGCGGAGGCGCTGGCCGACGCGGACGCCGACGGGGACGCCGACTGCGAGGGCGAGGCCGACGCGGAGGCCGAGGCCGAGGCGCTGGGCGACGGCGAGCCGGTGCCCGCGGTGGTGCCGCGGGTGTAGTCGCCGGCGATGCCGTACAGGGTGCCACCGACGTTGACGGTCCAGTTGGCGGGGGTGGAGACCGGCAGGTAGTAGACGAAGGCGACGTCCACCGAGGCGCCGGGGGCCAGCGACTGCCAGGTCGGCAGCTTCAGCGAGACCCGGTTGTAGGTGCCCTTCAGGCCGCCGACGTTGCTGCCGGTGTGGTCGGCGCGGATCACCTTGGAGCCGAAGCCGGACTGGTCGGCGGCGTTGCCGGGCGCGGAGTTCGAGTAGTCGAACTGGAACTCGGTGCCGCCCGGCAGGGTGACGGTCGAGTTGTTGACGATGTGGATCTTCGGGTTGATCGGGTAGTTGTTGTCGCCCAGCGCGAAGGCGGTGAACGACACGTCGATCGGCAGGGTCTGCTGCGGCAGCGCGACGGTGGAGCGGGTCGCGCCGTACGCCGAGGCCGACTTGAACTTGTCGTACAGCAGCGAGGTCATCGTGGAGCCCTGGACGTACTCGCCCTTGCCGCCGTTGGCGGTGGCGTCCCACTTGTAGTCGCCGGCGAGCTCCCAGATCATCGCGCCGCCGACGCCCTGGTTGACCAGGTAGTCGGCCTTGGCGCCGATGGACTGCTCGTCCTCGGTGGACAGGAACACCTTCTTGTCGGCGTTCCACAGCCACGGCGCGACCAGCGAGGAGCTGTAGTTGCGGGTGTAGGTGCCGTTCAGCGCGGTGTCCTTGACGCCGTACTTGGAGAGGTAGTCCGGCAGGACGCCCTTCTCCAGGTTCTTGGCGTGCCACATCGGGTTGGAGCCGGCCGGCGACTCCTTGCCGTTGTCGTCCAGGTCGTGCCAGATGTTGTCGATGCCGACGGCGCCGTCGCCGCAGGTGGTGAGGCCGGAGCCGGCCGGGCAGTTGGTGGTGGAGGCGGTGCCCCACAGCCCGTTGGTGCCGCCCTGGACGTTCTGGAAGCCGCGGGTGTAGTACGGCACGCCGAGGTTGATCCGGCCGGCCGGCATCGCGCCGCGGAAGTAGTGGTAGGCCCAGTCGCCGTTCAGGTAGCCGATGCCGCCGTACTGCGAGGTGCCGTACACGTTGGCGGCCGCCAGCTCGGCGTCCTTGCCGTCGTCGTACAGCGCGGCGTTCGGTCCGACGTACTTGTTCCAGGCGCCGTGCAGGTCGTACGACATGATGTTGACGTAGTCCAGGTACTGGGTGACCTGGAAGGTCTCCATGCCGCGCAGCAGGTAGCCCGAGGACGGGGCGGCGACCGACAGCAGGTAGTACTTGCCGTCGGCGGCGGAGGCCCGGTCGAGCTTCTCGCGCATGGTCTTCATCAGCGCCGCGTAGCCCTTCATCAGGGACGCGCGCTTGGCGTTGGAGATGGAGTAGTCGAGCGGGTTGCCCGCGTCCTTCATCGAGGTCGGGTACTCGTAGTCGAGGTCGACGCCGTTGAAGCCGTACTTCTTGATGAAGGCGACGGCGGAGTCCGCGAAGGTGTTGATGCCGGCCTGGTTGACCGACCCGTCCGCGTTGACGGTCATCGAGTAGAAGCCGCCGGAGTTGACCCGCTTGCCCGAGTCGTCGAAGTAGCCGCCGGTCTCGGCCCAACCGCCCACCGAGACCATGGTCTTGACGTTCGGGTACTGCTTCTTGTACTTGGTCAGCAGGTTGAAGTGGCCCTTGTACGGCAGCGACGGGTCGAGCTCCGCGCCGGCCACGCCCGGGAAGGTCATCCCGGTGGAGGCGTTGTCCGGGCCGTCCGTGCCCACCGACAGGGTGTTGTCACTGGCGACGTGCGCGAACGCGTAGTTGAGGTGGGTGACCTTGTCCCACGGGATGTTGTTCACCAGGTAGGCGGGCGTGCCGTCCTTGCCGGTGCGCCAGCCGGTGAAGTAGCCGATGACGCGGCGCTGGTGGTCGGCGCCCATCTGCTCGCGGCCGCTGGTGTCGTAGACGTTGCAGTAGGGGACGTCGACGCCGGGCGTGGTGTACATGCCGTCGGGACGACAGGCCTGGTTGTCGACGGCGGCGGCGGACGGCGCGACGCCGAGCGTGCCCATGAGCAGGCCCGCCAGCCCCGCCGCCGCGGTGGCGGCGAACGCCACCTTGCGGCCGGTCTTCTGACGGCCCGCAGCGGTGGGACGCTGCGCCGTCGTGTGTCGGATCAACACTCGGTCCTCCGGGAGAGAGTGTCGCGTGCACGCCTGTGGGAGGGCATGCACATGTGGGGGAAGTTCCGCCGAACTTAAAAGGTCTGGACCACCCGCGTCAACAGGTCTGTACCAACTTGGCGAGAAAGGCCGAACCGTCCGCACTCGGACGATCCGGCCTACTCGAGGGAGAGTTGACGCTGCTTCACGCCCGCGGCGTACCCGCCGCGGTCGCCGGCGCGGCGCTGGCCTTCAACGGGCGCCGGCCTGCGGGGCGCGCGGATGTGGCCCGTCCGGGCCTGGGGCCGCTCCGCTGCTCGGGCCCGGCGGGGGGACCGGACGCCGCCCGAAAGGGTGGTGCACGCCGAGGTGACGGACAAGTAGCATGACGGGGAAGTCATTGCCTGCGGTCTTGGCGGAATTGGCAGACGCCCGGGTTTTAGGTGCCCGTGAGAGAGATCTCGTGAGGGTTCGAGTCCCTCAGGCCGCACCGGATTTCAAACTGCGCGAGGCCCGCCCGGAGCATTCCGGGCGGGCCTCGCGCGGGTGCGGGCGCGGCGTCTCAGCCGAGCAGTTCGGCGACCACGGGGGCGAGCGAGCGGAACGCCTGTCCGCGGTGGCTGATCGCGTTCTTCTCCTCGGGGCTCAGCTCGGCGCAGGTCCGGCTCTCGCCGAGCGGCTGCAGGATCGGGTCGTAGCCGAAGCCGTTGGCGCCGGCCGGCTCGGTGCGCAGCGTGCCGTGCAGCCGGCCCTCGACGACCCGTTCGGTGCCGTCCGGCAGGGCCAGCGCGGCGGCGCAGGCGAAGGAGGCGGCGCGGTGCTCGGGCGCGATGTCGCCGAGCTGGGCGAGCAGCAGGTCGAGGTTGGCCTTGTCGTCGCCGTGCCGGCCGGCCCAGCGGGCGGAGAAGATGCCGGGCGCCCCGCCGAGCACGTCCACGCACAGCCCGGAGTCGTCGGCGACCGCCGGGATTCCGGTGGCCTTCGCCAGCGCGTGCGCCTTCAGCAGGGCGTTCTCGGCGAAGGTCACGCCGGTCTCCGGGACGTCCGGCACCTCGGGGAAGGCGTCGGCGCCGACCAGTTCGACCTCCAGTCCGGCCGCGCCGAGGATGTCGCGCAGTTCGGCGACCTTGTGCTGGTTGCGGGTGGCGAGAACGAGTCGCTTGGTCATGCCGCAAGCCTAACCAGCGGCCGGGGTCAGCCCGTGCACACCTTGCTGACCCGGCCCGCGGCGTCGCCGAGCGGCCCGAGGTCCGGTACCTGGTTGTTGTCGACGGCCGTCTGCACCTTGTCGACCTGGGCCTGCAGGTCGCCGACGGCCTTGGCCAGGTCGGCGTCGCTGGAGTTGCGGCCGATCTTGTCCAGGTCGCCCTTGATCTTCTTCAGCGCCTCGCCGGCGGCGGCCGGGTCCTTGTCCGCGTTGTTGTACGCCGTTCCCAGCTGCGCCACGTCGGTGGAGATCTGCACCGCGGTGTTGGCGCAGCTCACCGCCTTCTCCGCGGCGGAGCAGCTGACCGCGCTCAGCGGCAGGATCAGCACCAGCGCGGCGACGGCGAGCGCGGTGGTGCGGTTGATGCTGAGCGGCTGCTGCATCGGCGAGTCCTCCAGGAGGGTGTGCTGGCTCACAGCGAACGTTAAGGGTCTTCCCGCGCGGCTGTACAGCACGCGCGGGTCACCCTTCGGTTCTGACGGCCGTTCAGCCCACCGCGGTTCCTGGCCGGCTCACAGCTCCAGGGCCTTGCGCTGGATCTCGTCCAGCTCGGCGCAGCCCAGGCTGCCCAGGTCGAGCAGCCGGTTGAGCAGCTCCCGGTCGAACGGGGCGCCCTCGGCGGTGCCCTGGACCTCGACGAAGCGCCCGTCGGAGGTGCAGACGATGTTCATGTCGGTCTCGGCCCGCACGTCCTCCTCGTAGCGCAGGTCGAGCATCGGGACGCCGTCGATGATGCCGACGCTGACCGCGCTGACGCCGCCGGTGATCGGCTGGCCCTTGGCGCGCAGCAGCTTCTTGCCGCGGGCCCAGGACACCGCGTCGACCAGCGCCACGTACGCGCCGGTGATCGCGGCGGTGCGGGTGCCGCCGTCGGCCTGGAGCACGTCGCAGTCCAGCACGATGGTGTTCTCGGCGAGCGCCCGGTGGTCGACCACGGCGCGCAGCGAGCGGCCGATCAGCCGGCTGATCTCGTGGGTGCGGCCGCCGATCTTGCCGCGCACCGACTCGCGGTCGCCGCGGGTGTTGGTGGCCCGGGGCAGCATGGCGTACTCGGCGGTGACCCAGCCCTCGCCGCTGCCCTTGCGCCAGCGCGGGACGCCCTCGGTGACGCTGGCGGTGCACAGCACCTTGGTGTCGCCGTAGGAGACCAGGACGGAGCCTTCGGCGTGCTTGCTCCAGCCCCGTTCGATGGTGATGGGGCGGAGCTGGTCGGGGGTGCGGCCGTCGATGCGTGACATGCGAACGAGCGTATCCCGTCCGGGTCCGGGCCCCGCGCCCGGACGTGCGAGGGCCCGCCGCCGGGAGTCCGGGGCGGGCCGTCGAGGTGGGGCGGGCCGGGCCGGCTCAGCTCACATCATGTCCTCGATCTCGGCGGCGATCGGGTCGGCGTCGGTGCCGATGACGACCTGGATGGCGGTGCCCATCTTCACCACACCGTGCGCGCCGGCCGCCTTGAGCGCGGCCTCGTCGACCTTGGAGGCGTCGTGGACCTCGGTGCGCAGCCGGGTGATGCAGCCCTCGACCTCGTCGATGTTCTCGATACCGCCGAGACCGGCGACGATCTTCTCAGCCTTGCTGGCCATGGTCTTTCTCCCTCTGTCTCGGCGCTTCGGCGGTCGGTCGCCGGGTGCCGTACTGCGTGTGCGGTGGTGCCGGCCGGAAGTGACTCGGAATCAGTCTGCCGCGCCCTCCGACGGCGCGACCAGCATCACCCGATTTCAGCCGGTATGCCACGTTAGTCCACTTTCGGGCTAGCTCCGCGCGCGGCCCTCGCGCGGACCGCCCGAGGATGACGATCACCGGGTTCTCGAACCCCGCGGACCGCCACCGGCCTCGAAAATGGTCTACACCAATCGTAGGTGTACTCCGGACAACGCCGGACGGTCCGCCGGTGTTCCGGGCCCCGACCACGGACGGACGAGAGCGGGCACGGAACGCGGAGGGCCGACGAATGAGTTCAACAGGCGCCACGGCTCATCAGAGCACCTGGTGGCACACCTTCTACGGCGGCCTGCAGAAGATGGGCCGCAGCCTCCAGTTGCCGGTCGCCGTCCTGCCCGCCGCCGGCATCCTCAACCGGCTCGGACAGCCCGACATCTTCGGCGCCGACGGGCTCGGCTGGGACAAGGTCGCCACCGCCATCGCCGCGGCCGGCGGCGCGCTGCTCAACTCGGCCCTCGGCCTGCCGCTGCTGTTCTGCATCGGCGTGGCGATCGGCATGGCCAAGAAGGCGGACGGCTCGACGGCGCTCGCCGCGGTGGCCGGCTTCCTGGTCTACTACAACGTCCTGCAGGCGTTCCCGGAGGCCTGCAAGGCCGGGGCGGTGCTCAAGGGCAACCAGTGCGTGGACTTCACCGCCGACGTGGCCGAGAACGCCGCCTTCCAGAACCCGGGCGTGCTCGGCGGCATCCTGATGGGCCTGTTCTCCGCCTGGCTGTGGGTGCGCTTCCACCGGGTGCGGCTGGTCGACTGGCTGGGCTTCTTCAACGGCCGCCGCCTGGTCCCGATGATCACCGCCCTGGTCGGCCTGCTGTTCGGCTCGCTGATGGTCTGGGTCTGGAAGCCGATCGGCACCGGCCTGAACGACTTCTCCCAGTGGCTCGCCGACCTCGGCTCCGGCGGCGCCGGCATCTTCGGCGTCGCCAACCGCGCGCTGCTGCTGATCGGCATGCACCAGCTGCTGAACACCTTCGTCTGGTTCCAGTTCGGCAGCTTCACCAAGCCGGACGGCCAAGTGGTCAACGGCGACATCAACCGCTTCCTGGCGGGCGACCCGACGGCCGGCCAGTTCACCTCCGGCTTCTTCCCGATCATGATGTTCGCGCTCCCGGCCGCCGCGATGGCCATCGCCGCCGCCGCCAAGCCGCACCGGCGCAAGGAGATCTACGGCCTGATGACCTCGGTCGCGCTGACCTCCTTCGTCACCGGCGTCACCGAACCCATCGAGTACTCCTTCGCCTACGTCGCCCCGCTGCTGTACGCGGTGCACGCCCTGCTCACCGGCGCCTCGATGGCGGTCACCTGGGGGCTCGGCGTCCACGACGGCTTCAGCTTCTCGGCCGGACTGCTCGACTACGTCATCAACTGGAACCTGGCCACGAAACCGTGGCTGATCATTCCGATCGGCCTCTGCTTCGCGGTGGTCTACTACGTGCTGTTCCGGTTCATCATCGTCAAGTTCGACCTGAAGACACCGGGCCGCGAGGACGACGAGGAGGTCGAGGACGTCACCAAGGCCTGACGCATTCGCCTCCGGCGCCCCCGGTGGGAGACAATTCCCACCGGGGGCGCGGTGCCGTCCCCGGGCTGACGGGACGTCAACCCCCCGAAGGTTTCGATTCCGCAGCGCTTGTCCTCGGCGATCCCCAAAAGGTTCCGGAGCCCGATCGGCGCGTGCTAGAAACTGGACCGGGCCACCAGTGGTCTAGACCAGAATCGCGCTGCCGTGAGGAACCGTCCGCCATGAGTACGACCGCACCGAACTCGCAGACGGCACCGGGCGGACCGGCCCTGCGCGCACGGGTCTTCCCCGCGCTCCAGAAGATCGGCCGCAGCCTCCAGCTCCCCATCGCGGTGCTGCCCGCCGCCGGCATCCTGCTGCGTCTCGGCCAGGACGACGTGTTCGGCCCCAACGGCCTCGGCTGGACCAAGGTCGCCGAGGTCTTCGCCGCGTCCGGCCACGCCGTGTTCGACTGGATGCCGCTGCTGTTCTGCGTCGGCATCGCGATCGGCTACGCCAGGAAGGCCGACGGCTCCACCGCGCTCGCCGCCCTGGTCGGCTTCCTGACCTACCACCAGGTGCTCACCGCCTTCCCCAAGAGCGAGTACGTCGTCCTGCCCGGCAAGGACCTCCCGGCCACCTACCAGGACCCCGGCGTGCTCGGCGGCGTGGTCGTCGGCCTGCTCTCCGCCGTCCTGTGGCAGCGGCTGCACCGCACCCGGCTGGTCGACTGGCTCGGCTTCTTCAACGGCCGCCGGCTGGTCCCCATCGTGATGGCCTTCGTCGGCACCGGCCTCGGCGTCCTCTTCGGCCTCTGCTGGGGTCCGATCGGCACCGCCGTCGACGACTTCAGCAACTGGGTGATCGGCCTCGGCGCCCTCGGCTCCGGCGTCTTCGGCCTGGTCAACCGGGCCCTGCTGCCGTTCGGCCTGCACCAGATAGCCAACACCTTCTTCTGGCAGCAGGCCGGCACCTACACCGTCGGCGACCGCACCTTCCAGGGCGACCAGACCCGGTTCTTCCAGTTCGACCCGGACGCGGGCCAGTTCATGTCCGGCTTCTTCCCCGTCATGATGTTCGGCCTGCCCGCCGCCGCCATCGCCATCGCCCACTGCGCCCGCCCCGAACGCCGCCGCGCCGTCCTCGGCATGATGGTCTCGCTGGCCCTCACCTCCTTCGTCACCGGCATCACCGAACCCATCGAGTTCGCGTTCGTCTTCATCGCCCCCGCGCTCTACGCCGCGCACGCCGTCCTCACCGGCCTCTCCATGGCCGTCACCTGGGGCCTGGGCGTCCACCACGGCTTCACCTTCTCCGCCGGCGTCATCGACTACGTCCTCAACTGGGGCTACGCCACCAGACCCTGGCTGATCCTGCCGATCGGACTGGTGATCGCGGCGGTCTACTACGCGACCTTCCGCTTCGTCATCCTCCGCTTCGACCTGAAGACCCCGGGACGCGAGGACGACGACTTCGAATGACCCCGGCGGCCGGTCAGATCCACCCCAGCCTGGTCGCGTGCACGCCCGCCTGGAACCGCGACTGCGCCCCCAGCGCCGTCGTGAGGTCGGCGACCAGCCGCCGCACCGTCCGGTCCGAGATCTCCAGCTTCCGCCCGATCGCCTGATCCGTCAGGCCGGCCGCGAGCAGGCGCAGCACCTCCCGGTGCCGGTCGTCCGGCGCCGCCCGGCCCAGCAGCTCCGACGGGACCCAACTCCCCGCCCAGAACTGCTCGAAGAGCTCGCGGACCACCGAGACCACCGCCGGGTCGCGGACCACCACGGCCGCGGTGCCGGGCGGTTCGCCCGGGGCGGGCAGAACGGCGAGACGGGTGTCGACGACGATCAGCCAGAGCGGCAGCGTGTGCGCGACGCGGATGCTCGCGCCGGCGGCGGTCAGCGCCTGCACGTGGGCGAGCACGGCCGGCTGGTGCAGGGCGGCCGCGGGATAGACGGTGCGCAGGGCCACCCGGTGGGCGAGCGCGATCCGCTCGCGGGCGAGCTTCCCGGCGAGGCCCGCCTCGGACTGGTCCTGGCCGGGCCGCAGCGACAGCGCCTCGGTGCGGGCCGAGCGGGCGGCGTCCTCCAGCAGGGCGGCGATCCGGTCGGGGCCGCGGACGAGTTCGTGCGCGGCGGCGGTGCGCAGCGGCAGGTAGTGGCTGTGCAGGTGCTCGACCTGCTCGCGGGTGCGGCGGGCCTCGCCGAGCAGTCCGGCGAGCCGGCGGTCGGAGTCGGCCAGCAGCCGGCGCACCGCGCTGTCGACGGACACGGCGGCCAGGCCGCTGGTGGTGGCGGTGGTCGGCCGGAGCAGTCCGAGAGCCTGCAGTTCCTCCAGCGCGCGGGCGAACTCCTGCTCCCCGCAGCCGAGTTCCCCGCGGAGGCCGGCCAGCGTGCAGCCGGGGTCGGCGAGCAGGCGGGCGTACACGGCGGTGCTGGTCTCCACCCTCCGGAGGGTAGGGCCGCGGCCGGTGGGCGGACCGGTGGTTTTCAGCATGCGAGACGGGCCCGCCGGTGGCGGCCATGGCCGGATCCGGCGGGACCGGTGCTCTTCGCCGGGCGGGCCGAGGTCTCCAGGATGGGCGGCATGGCGATTCCCGAGTCTTCCGTGATCTGGTTCGACGGCGCGCTGGTGCCCTGGCAGGAGGCCCGCGTCCACGTGCTGACCCATGCGCTGCACTACGGCACCGGGGTGCTGGAGGGCACCCGGGTGTTCGGGACGGCGGACGGGCCGGCGGTGTTCCGGCTGGCCGACCACCTGGCCCGGCTGGACCGCAGCGCCCGCATGCTGCGCATCGAACTCCCCTACACCTGCCAGGAGTTGGCGGCGGCGACGGTGGCGCTGGTGGCGGCCAACGGCCACCGGGAGTGCTACCTGCGGCACCTGGCGTTCCTGGGGTACGGCTCGATGGGGCTGGACATGCGGCACTCCCCCACCAGCGTGTCGATCGCGTCCTGGGAGTGGCCGGCCCACCTGCCGACGGGGCGCGGGCTGCGGCTGACGACCAGCAGTTGGCGGCGCACCGACCCCAACTCCGTGCCGCCGGCGGCGAAGGCGACCGGGCCGTACCTGAACTCGGCGCTGGCCCGGCGGGAGGCGACCGACGCCGGCTACGACGAGGCGCTGCTGCTGGCCCCGGACGGGACGGTCGGCGAGTGCAGTTCGGAGAACGTGTTCACGGTGCGGGGCGGGGTGCTGCGCACCCCGCCCGCGAGCGCGGGCGCGCTGGAGGGGATCACCCAGGACACCGTGCTGACGCTGGCCCGGGACCTCGGCGTCGAGGTCCGGGTGGAGCCGCTGCTGCGCTCGGACCTGTACGCCGCCGACGAGGTGTTCATCTCCGGGACGGCCGCCGGGGTGGTCCCGGTCGCCTCCCTCGATGACCGTGAACTACCTTCGGGCGAGGGAGAGTTGACCGCACTCCTAGGGAAGGCGTACCGGGCCGCGGTGCACGGCGAGGACGTCCGGTACCGGCACTGGCTGACGCCGGTTCACAGCTCGTAGACGGCTCCGGCGCGGGCCAGGTCGACCGGGCCGGGGAAGGCGGCGGCGGCGTCGCGGCGGTTGTGCTCGGCGTCGGTCCACGGCGGGATGTGGGTGAGCACCAGGCGTTCGACGCCGGCCCGGGCGGCGTGCTCGCCGGCCTGCCGGCCGTTGAGGTGGATGGAGTCGAAGGTCTCCTTGCCGTGGGTGTACGCCGCCTCGCAGAGGAACAGGTCGGCGCCGCGGGCGAGTTCGACCAGGTCCTGGCAGATGCCGGTGTCGCCGGAGTACACCACGCTGCGGCCGTCCGCCTCGATCCGGAAGCCGTAGGCCTCGCAGTCCAGGTGGTTGACCCGGGCCGCGGTGACGGTGAACGGGCCGAGGGACAGCCGGGCGCCGTCGCCGAGGTCGCGGAAGTCGAAGACCTCGGTCATGCCGGGCTTCTCCGGCATGTCGTAGGCGCGGGCCAGCCGGTCGGCGGTGCCGGCGGGGCCGTACACGGGCAGCGGGGCGGGGCAGCCCTCGACCCGGTAGTTGCGGGCCACCCAGTAGGCGCACAGGTCGATGCAGTGGTCGGCGTGCAGGTGGCTGAGCAGCACCGCGTCGACGTCGTACAGGCCGGTGTGCTTCTGCAGGTTGCCGAGCGCGCCGTTGCCGAGGTCGACCACCAGGCGGTAGCCGTCGGCCTCCACCAGGTAGCTGGAGCACGGGGAGTCCACGGACGGGAAGCTCCCCGAGCATCCCACCACGGTCAGTTTCATGCCGAGCCCTTCCCGCCCCGTCGGGCCATCGTCCGCGGCCGTCCGCGCCGCCGGGGGCGGAGCGGGTTCTTTGAGTGTCGAGGGTAAGGGCCGGTCGGCACTTTGCCCCCTCTCCCGTGCCGCGCTGTGGGCGGAATCACCAGGACGGGGCGGGGCGCCTCAGCGCCTCCCGGGGCGGCTGCGGGCCCAGTGCCGGATGGTCTCCGGGTACCAGCGGGGACGGTAGCCGGAGTCCACCCGGTCGGGGTGCGGGAGCAGGCCGTGGCGCTTGTAGGTGCGGACGGTCTCGGCCTGCACGCCGATGTGGCGGGCGATCTCGACGTAGGACCAGAGCTTCCGGCCGGGCATGGCTGCCCACCTCCAGGGTGACGGTGAACCGAGTGGTGCGCCGTCAGCCTCACGGGGAGGGCGCCCGGTACCGCCGCGCGACCCGGGCCGGTCGCGGTTCCGTGACAGAGCGGTCACCGGGAACGGACAAATACCCGGATGTCACGGCGGGCCGATGATCGGACGTCCCTACCGCGGGAACGGCGACGGCGCGGCACCCGGAGGGGGTGCCGCGCCGTCGGACCGACGTTCCGTCAGGCCCAGAGCTGGCCCTGCAGGGCCTCGACCGCGGCCTCGGTGGACTCGGCGGTGTAGATGCCCGTGGACAGGTACTTCCACCCGCCGTCGGCGACCACGAAGACCACGTCCGCCCGCTCGCCGGCCCGGGCGGCCTTGCGGGCCACCCCGATCGCGGCGTGCAGGATCGCACCGGTGGACACGCCCGCGAAGATGCCTTCCTGCTGGAGCAGTTCGCGGGTACGGGCGACCGCGTCGGCGGAGCCGACCGAGAAGCGGGTGGTCAGCACCTCGGCGTCGTACAGCTCGGGCACGAAGCCCTCGTCGAGGTTGCGCAGGCCGTACACCAGGTCGTCGTAGCGCGGCTCGGCGGCGACGATCTGCACGCCGGGGACCTTCTCGCGCAGGTACCGGCCGACGCCCATCAGGGTGCCGGTGGTGCCCAGGCCCGCCACGAAGTGGGTGACGGTGGGCAGGTCGGCGAGGATCTCCGGGCCGGTGCCGTGGTAGTGCGCGCCGGCGTTGTCCGGGTTGCCGTACTGGTAGAGCATCACCCAGTCGGGGTGCTCGGCGGCGATCTCCTTGGCGATCCGCACCGCGGTGTTGGAGCCGCCGGCGGCCGGCGAGGGGATGATCTCCGCTCCCCACATCCGCAGCAGCTCGCGGCGCTCCTCGCTGGTGTTCTCCGGCATCACGCAGACCATCCGGTAGCCCTTGAGCCTGGCCGCCATGGCGAGCGAGATGCCGGTGTTGCCGCTGGTCGGCTCCAGGACGGTGCAGCCCGGGGTGAGCCGGCCGTCCGCCTCGGCGCGCTCGATCATGTGCAGCGCCGGGCGGTCCTTGATCGAGCCGGTGGGGTTGCGGTCCTCCAGCTTGGCCCACAGCGTGACCAGGCCGTCGTCGTTCCCCGGCACGGCCGCGGACAGCCGCGGCAGCCGCACCAGCGGGGTGTTGCCGACGGCCTCGATCGGGCTGTCGTAGCGCATTACTTCATACCGCCGGCCACGGCGGGGAGGATGGTGACGCTGTCGCCGTCGGCGACCGCGGTGGCCACGCCGTCGAGGAAGCGGACGTCCTCGTCGTTCAGGTACACGTTCACGAAGCGGCGCAGCTCGCCGCCGTCCAGCAGGCGGGCGGCGATGCCGGGGTGGCGGGCGTCGAGGTCGGTGAAGAGCTCCCCGAGGTTGGCGCCGTTGCCGTCGACGGCCTTGGCGCCGTCGGTGTAGGTGCGGAGGATGGTCGGGATGCGGACCTCGATGGCCATGGCTGCGCTCCTGTGGAGTGGGGTCGTGTGCCGGGCCGGGCGGGGCGCGGCAGGAGGAAGGGCCCCGGGGCGCCCGGGGCGGGAGGGTCGAGAAAGCTGTCGAGCGGCTTGCCGCCGGCTCGGCCGGTCAGCGCGCGGCGGTACCGGGACAGATCGCGCTGGCGAGCCGGCACAGGTCGACGTGCAGGCGTGCCACGAGGCGGGTGCCTGGGGCCTGAATGCTCACATCGACGGAACGCATGGACTCATCGTATAGATTCCCGCCCCTGCTTTGACATGCTCGTCTCGCCATCCGGTCGGCCGTGTTCCGAGGATTGGGAAAACGGGCCCGTCCGCCGCTCGGGGAGCGGCCGGATCGGGCCCGTCGCGGGGCGGGCGGGGCTCAGTCCTGGTACGCCTCGACCACCTGGACGTCTTCCTCCGTGATCACGCCGTCCACGATGCGGAACGAGCGGAACTGGTAGGGGTCGTCCTCGCCGGTGCCCTCGGCGGTGGAGACCAGCACGTAGTGGGCGAACGGCTCGGACGCGTAGCTCACGTCGGTGCGGGACGGGTACGCCTCGGTGGCGGTGTGCGAGTGGTAGATCACCACCGGTTCCTCGTCCCGGTCGTCCATCTCGCGGTACAGCTTCAGCAGGTCGCCGGAGTCGAACTCGTAGAACGTGGGCGAGCGGGCCGCGTTGAGCATCGGGACGAACCGCTCGGGCCGGCCGGTGCCGGCCGGTCCGGCGATCACGCCGCACGCCTCGTCCGGGTGGTCGGCGCGGGCGTGGGCGACCATCCGGTCGCGCAGTTCTCGGGTGATGGTCAGCATGCGGCCAGGATAGCGAGGCCTCATTCGCCGCTTCCGGCGTGCAGGTGCCCGTGCGGATCGCCGTGCACGGCGGCCGGGTTGCGGCGGCCGAGCACCCGGAAGCCGACGACCAGCAGCAGCGCCCAGCCGGGGAAGACGTACAGCGAGATCCGGGCGGTGGGGTCGAGGGCGATCAGCACCGCGACCATCACCAGGAAGCCCAGCGCCACCCAGCGGCTCCAACTGCCGCCGGGCGCGCGGAAGGTCGGCGCGGGCAGCCGGCCGGCCCTCCAAGCCCTGCGGTAGCGGAGCTGGCTGGCCAGGATGACCCCCCAGGTCCACAGGCCGCAGACCGTGGCGACCGAGGTGATGTACTCGAACGCCCGCTCCGGGACGAGGTAGTTGAGCACCACGCCGACGCCCATCAGCAGGCAGGAGACGGTGATCGCGGCGGCCGGGGTGCGGCTGGCGGTGAGCCGGGTGAGCCGCCGGGGGGCCTCCTGGCGCAGGGCCAGGTCGCGCAGCATCCGGCCGGTGGAGTACATCCCGGAGTTGCAGGAGGACAGTGCGGCGGTGAGCACCACGAAGTTGATGATGCCGGCCGCCGCGGGGATGCCGATCTTGCCGAACGCGGCGACGAACGGGCTGACCCCCGGCTCGAACTCGGACCACGGCACCAGCGACAGGATGATCAGCAGGGCGCCGACGTAGAACAGCGCGATCCGGGCCGGCAGCGTGTTGATCGCCCGCGGCAGGGTCCTCTCCGGGTTCTCGCTCTCGCCCGCGGTGACACCGACCAGCTCCACGCCCAGGTAGGCGAACATGACGATCTGCAGGGACATCACGGCGGCGCCGACGCCCTTGGGGAAGAAGCCGCCGTCCTTCCACAGGTGGGTGATCGAGGCGGTGTCGCCGGCCGCGGAGAAGCCGAAGACGAGCACGCCGACGCCGATCAGGATCATGCCGACGATCGCGGTGACCTTGACCATGGAGAACCAGAACTCGATCTCGCCGAACAGCTTCACCGAGATCAGGTTGGCGGCGTACAGCAGCAGCAGGAACACCAGCGCCGTCCCCCACTGCGGGACGCCCGGTTCCCAGAACCGCACGTAGACGGCGGCGGCGGTGGTCTCGGCCATGCCGGTGACCACCCAGAACAGCCAGTACGTCCAGCCGGTGACGAAGCCGGCGAACGGGCCGAGGAACTCCCGGGCGTACTCGGCGAAGCTGCCCGACACCGGGCGGTAGGTGAGCAGTTCGCCGAGCGCCCGCATGATCACGAAGATCACCACGCCGGCCACCGCGTAGGCGAGCAGCAGGCTGGGGCCGGCCTTGGAGATGGCGGTGCCGGCGCCGAGGAACAGGCCGGTGCCGATCGCACCGCCGATCGCGATCATCTGGATCTGCCGACCGCCCAGGCCGCGCTGGTAGCCCTCCTCGTCGGGGACGGGGTCGGTCGCCTCGTTCGTCTCCTGCGTCATCCGCCCGCCCTCGCCTCACGATCCGCGCCGACCGGTCGGCCGGCCCGCCCCGTCTTCCCTCGGAAGCAGCAGTGAATCATGGGAAAGCCCCGGAACCACGTGATTCCGGGGCTTTCACAGAACAATCGGACAATACGAGCGAATGGTGGGCCGGACGGCTCAGCCGATCATCGCCTCCAGCAGGCTCTCCTGCATCGCGCCGAGCCACAGGTAGGCGATCACCAGCGGCTTGCGCGGGTCGTCCTCCGGCAGCCCGTACAGGCCGTCCTCGTCGTCCTCGCCGACCTCCAGCCGGGAGCCCAGGGTCAGCCGCAGGTCGTTCAGCGCGCCCAGCCAGCGCGGGCAGTCCCCGGCGCCGACCGCGACCACGCCGCCCTCGCCGCCGAGGCCGTCCAGCGCCCGGACCACCGCCAGCGCGTCCTCGCGCTTGCGGGCCCGCAGGTCCAGCTCGGTGTAGCGGCGGAACTCGGACGCCATCTCGGCGGCCTCCGGGTCCTCGGGCGCGCCCGGGCCGCCGTACGCGTCGGGGAACAGCCGCAGCAGCGCCGGGTCCTCGGGCGGGCGGCTCGGGCCCTCGGCGAACAGCGCCGCCAGCGGGTCGTCGCTCTCCCCGCCGGGCGGCGGGCCGATCAGCTCCAGCATCTGCACTTCCAGCGAGCGCAGGATGGAAGCCTCGAACTCGTCCAGCGGGATCGCCGCGCCGCCGTCCGCGGCGCTCTCGAACAAACCGGCCATGTGTTTCGGATCAGTCCCTCGTGGGTGGTGGGTGACGGGCCGTCAGTCGTGCTGCAGGGTGGCCCACAGGCCGTAGCCGTGCATCGCCTGCACGTCGCGCTCCATCTCCTCGCGGGTTCCGCTGGAGACCACCGCCCGCCCCTTGGTGTGCACGTCCATCATGAGCCGGTGCGCCTTGTCCTTCGGGTACCCGAAGTAGCTCTGGAACACGTACTGCACGTAGGTCATCAGGTTGACCGGGTCGTTGTGGACGATGGTCACCCAGGGAGTGTCCGGCTCCGTGACCGGAACCCCCTCCACCTCCGGGCGCTCGATCTCCACCGGCGCGACACTCACAGTCCGTCTCTCCTCGTCGACCTCGATCTTTCCCCCGCGGTCCATGCTTCCATCCGAGGGACCGCGGAGCGAATCAGGGTCGCCCGACACGAACCCCCGAGGGAAATCGTCAATCTGACGCTAAGGGGTAGTAGCATCAATCCCATGGACGCCATCACCGCGCACCGCAGCTCCGCGCTGCTCACCGACCGCTACGAGCTGACCATGCTGCAGGCCGCGCTGCGCAGCGGCGCCGCACACCGCCGCTCGGTCTTCGAGGTGTTCACCCGCCGCCTGCCCAACGGCCGCCGCTACGGCGTGCTGGCCGGCACCGGCCGGGTGCTGGACGCCATCGAGAACTTCCGCTTCACCACCCCGCAACTCGACTGGCTGGCCGACCAGCAGGTGGTCGACGACGACACCCTGCGCTACCTCGCCGACTACCGCTTCACCGGCGACGTCCACGGCTACCCCGAGGGCGAGGTCTACTTCCCCGGCTCGCCGCTGCTGACCGTCGAGGGCACCTTCGCCGAGGCGGTGATCCTGGAGACGGTGATCCTCTCGATCCTCAACTTCGACTCGGCGATCGCCGCCGCGGCCTCCCGGATGACCGCCGCCGCCGGCGACCGCCCGGTGATCGAGATGGGCGCCCGGCGCGCCCACGAGCAGGCCGCCGTCGCCGCCGCCCGGGCCGCCTACCTGGCCGGCTTCGCCGCCACCTCCGACCTGGAGGCCGGCTTCACGTACGGCATCCCGACCACCGGCACCGCCGCGCACGCCTTCACCCTGCTGCACGACAGCGAGAAGGACGCCTTCACCGCGCAGGTCGAGTCGATGGGCCGCGCCACCACCCTGCTGGTCGACACCTACGACCTCGCCGAAGCGGTCCGCACCGCCGTCGAGGTGGCCGGGCCGGACCTCGGCGCCGTCCGGATCGACTCGGGCGACCTGACGCTGCTCGCCCACCGGGTCCGCCGCCAGCTCGACGAGCTCGGCGCCACCGGCACGAAGATCATCGTCACCTCCGACCTCGACGAGTACGCCATCGCCGCGCTCGCCGCGGCCCCCGTGGACGGCTACGGCGTCGGCACCAGCCTGGTCACCGGCAGCGGCCACCCGACCTGCGCGATGGTCTACAAGCTGGTCGCCCGCGAGTCCTCGCCCGGCGGCGAGCTCGTCCCGGTCGCCAAGCGCTCGGCCGGCGGCAAGACCAGCGTCGGCGGCCGCAAGTGGGCCGCCCGCCGTCCCGACGCCGACGGCGTCGCCGAGACCGAGGTGGTCGGCACCGGCCCGGTGCCCGCCGAACTGGAGCCGCACCTGCTGCACGTGCCGCTGATCACCGCCGGCGAGGTGGTCGGCCGCGAACCGCTGGACGCCGCCCGCGAGCGCCACCGCCGGGCCCGCGCCACGCTGCCGCTGTCCGCCACCCAGCTGTCGCGCGGCGAGCCGGTGATCGGCACCGAGCGGCACACCGGCTGAACCCTTCCCCAGCCGCCCGGCACTGCCTAGAGTGCCAACCGCCGTACCGTCCGGGCCCGCCCCGGACCCCCTGCCCCGACACACCTGCGCGGCCACCGAGACCCCCGGGCTTTGGACCGCACCACCCAACGAGAGAAGCCAGCCATGCACCGGGCCCTGATCGTCGTCGACGTGCAGAACGACTTCTGCGAAGGCGGCAGCCTTCCCGTCGCCGGCGGGGCCGAGGTCGCGGCCGCGATCACCGACCTGATCGCCGACGCCTCCCCCGGCTACGCCCACATCGTCGCCACCCGCGACCACCACATCGACCCCGGGGCGCACTTCGCCGCCGAACCGGACTACGTCCACTCCTGGCCCGCGCACTGCGTGGCCGGCACCGAAGGCGTGGGCTTCCACCCCAACTTCGCGCCCTCGGTGACCTCCGGAGCGGTCGAGGCGGTCTTCTCCAAGGGCGCCCACGCCGCCGCCTACAGCGGCTTCGAGGGCCTCGACGAGCACGGCGGAACCCTCGCCGACTGGCTGAACGAGCGCGGCGTCACCGACGTCGACGTGGTCGGCATCGCCACCGACCACTGCGTCCGCGCCACCGCCCTGGACGCCGCCCGGGAGGGCTTCGCCACCCGCGTCCTGCTCGACCTGACGGCCGGCGTCGCGCCCGCCACCACCGACGCCGCACTCGCCGAACTGCGCGCCGCCGGAGTCGAGTTGACCGGGACGCCGGTGGTCCGCGGCTGACCGGGGCGCCGAGCGGGCGGGTGCCGCGGGACGGCGGTGCGCGACCGAGCGGGTGTGGCAGTGCGCGGCCGGCCCCGGCCCCTGCCGTCGACCGGCCGGCCGGCGCTCAGCGTTCGGTGACCACCAGCTCCACCACGTCCTCGCCGCCGAGCCCGTACGCCTCGGCCAACTCGCCGCCGACCGCGTCCCGTTCGGCGGCGAGGCGGGCCGAGCCGACGTACACCACCCGCACCCCCAGGTACTCCATCCGGTGCTGGCCGGCCCGCATCCAGGCCGCCTCGCCCTCGCTGACGCAGCGCAGCTCGGAGTCGACCTCCACCGCCACCGCCGCCTCCGGCCAGTACAGGTCCGGCACCGCGACGTAGGTGCCGCCGCGCATCCGCAGTTCCGCGCCGGGGAGCGGCAGCGGCAGCCCCTGCTCGACGGCCAGCTCCATCAGCGAGGCGAGCGCCGACTCCCTCTGCGCGGCCAGCAGTTCGTCCACCGCCGCGCGCACCTGCGGCTCCGCGAGCAGCTGCGCGTCGGCCAGTTCGGCCAGCAGCTCGGCCGCCCCGCAGCCGCCCTCCCGCGCCAGCGCCTCGCGCAGCACCGCCCGCAGCAGCCCCGGGGCGGCCCGGCCGCCCTCGAACGCCCCCGGCTCGGACCACTCGCGGATCGCGTCCGCCACCGCCCTGGCCACCGGCGCGCAGGCCAGCCCGTGCACCGTCCGGGCCTCCAACTCCCGTTCGGTGCGCCGGATCCGGACCTGGCCGGCGTCCCGCAGCCGGCGCTGCCGGGGCACCAGCACGTCCACCCCGAGCACCGCCGGCAGCCGCGGCACCGACACGAACCCGTACAGTGCCAGTGCCGCCGCGCCGGTGATCACCGCGCGCTCCCGACCGCCCTCGGCCCGGCCGCTCTGCGCCGCGTAGAGCAGCGCCGCCCACATCCGCTGCTCCGGGGTCGGCGGCCCCTCCTGCAGCAGGTACACCCTCGGCAGCAGCCGCTGCCACGGACCGCCCCGCCGGCAGTGTTCGCTCACCAGCCGGGCGGGCACGCCCCGGGCCCGCAATTGACTCGCCGTCACCACATTCTGCTGGCGCCTGGCGAGCTCTTCGAGAGAGACGGGCTGCTGCGGAATCCGGTAGCTCATGTCGACCACACTCCCCCGTGCCTCCGACACCCGGGGCCGGACCTGACGACCTGTTACCCAACCGTCGTCAAACCGGGACTGCTCCGCACTAAAGTCCTCATACCCTCACCCATTCGGCGGATCGGACGTTCGATCCGTTGCCGGATTAGAGCGGACTTACCACCTACAATCCGATTTTCATTGGATCGACACAGCATCGCGATCGCGCCGGACCCGGCCCGCCCACCTGCGCGATCTGACCGACCGTGATCGATCCCACACGCAGCGGCACGCCCGGAGGCGTCGGCGGCCGTTCCGAATTGCCTACCATCAGGCACATGTCCCGCGACGAGTCATCCGCCCAGCGCGCTGCCAGACTGCGCCTCGGCCGCCTGCCCGGCTACGTCCGCCAACCCGATCCCGCCCGCCGCGGCGGAGAGGACGGACGTGCGTACAAGAAGGGCTGGGAAGTCCGTTTCACGGCACGCAGCGAAGAGGAGATAACCGAGATCCGCGAGTTGGTCACGGCCGCCGGGTTCGCCCCCGCGCGGCCGTTCTTCAAGGGCCACCAGCTGATCCAGCCGGTGTACGGGATCGCGGCGGTGCAGGCCTACCTGGCCGCCCGCGAGGCCGCCGAGGAGACCGGCCGGATCCGCCGCACCGCCGCCGGCATCCCCGAGCAACTGCGGCGCGAGCCCGACAGCGTGGCCGCCGCCGCCCGGGCCGCGGAGGCGGCTGCCGCCGAGGCCGCGACGGAGGCTGCGGCGGCGGCGGCCGTCCCGGCGGGCCGGGACGGCGCGGCGCGCGGCACGGAGAGCGGCGCCGCGCCGGGCGCGGATCGGGTTGCGGGGGGCGGCGCGACGGCCGGTCCGGCGACCGATGCGGAGGCCGGTGTCCAGAGCGGCGTGCAGGCCGGCGCACGGACCGGCCTGCGGGTCGGGGGCGCGAGGGCCGTTCTGCGGGCCGTTCGGAAGGCGGGCGGCCCCGAGGGTCACTGACCGCCCCGCAAGGTCGCCAGGGAGCCCTCCAGGGCTCCCTGGGACGGTTTCTGACGGAACGTCAGGAGCCGGGGGCCGTAGAGAATCCGGCCGGGGTCCCGGTCGGAGCGTGGTCGATGTGCACGGTGGCCGCCAGCAGTCGGGGGACGGCGCGGATCAGCGCCCGCTCGGCGGCCACCGCGACCTGGTGGCCGGCCACCACCGTCAGGGTGCGGTCCACCACCACGTCCGCCTCGGCCCGCAGCGCGTGGCCGATCCAGCGCATCCGCACCGCGCCGACCCCGCGCACCCCCTCCACCGCGGCCAGCTCCCGCTCCGCCGCGTCCACCAGGGCCGGGTCGACGGCGTCCATCAGCCGTCGGCCCACCTCACGCACGGCGCCCCGCAGCACCATCAGGATCGCCACCGTGATCAGCAGCCCCACCACCGGATCGGCCGACCGCCAGCCCAGCGCGCTGCCGCCTGCACCGAGCAGCACCGCCAGCGAGGTCAACCCGTCGGTGCGGGCGTGCAGTCCGTCCGCGACCAGTGCCGCCGAACCGATCCGCCGCCCGGTCGTGATCCGGTAACGGGCCACCCACTCGTTGCCGACGCACCCCGCGACGGCCGCCACCGCCACCGCCCACAGGTGTCCCACCGGCTGCGGGTGCAGCAGCCGCTCCACCGCCGTCCAGCCGGCGACCAGCGAGGACGCCGCCACCGCCAGCACCACCGCGACGCCCGCCAGGTCCTCCGCCCGCCCGTACCCGTACGTGTAACTGCGGTTCGCCGCCCGCCTTCCGAGCAGGAACGCCACGCCCAGCGGGACGGCGGTCAGCGCGTCGGCGGCGTTGTGCACGGTGTCGCCGAGCAGCGCGACCGAGCCCGACAGCACCGCGATCACCGCCTGCACCGCAGCCGTCAGGCCGAGCACCGCCAGCGAGACCCACAGCGTGCGCAGACCTTCGGCGGACGACTCCAGCGCTGCGTCCACCCGGTCCACCGCGTCGTGCGAGTGCGGGCGCAGCAGGTGGGCCAGGCGGTGGCCGGGACCGTGCCGGTGCGGGTGGTCGTGCGGATGCGGGTGGTCGTGCTCGGGCGCGTTGCGGTGCGCGTCCGCGTGGTGGTGCGGATCCGCGTCGCGGTGCGCGTCCGCGTGCTCCGGTGCGTCGTGGTGCGCGTGGTGCGCGTGGTGGTGCGACCGGTCGTGCGCGTGTTCGTGGTCGTGGCCCTCTTCGTGCCCGTGTTCGTGCACGTGCGGGTGGTGGTGCGGACCGCCGGAGCGGTCCGGGTGGGCGCCGTGGCCCGTGTCCGCGTGTCGGTGTGCGTGTTCTTGGGGGTGCTGCCGGTTCGATGTGTGATGGTGGTCATGCCTGTGGTCCGGGTTTCGCCCGTGAAGGTGAGCCCCGTTGCCGTGTCCGCGTTCACCCATGAGGCCTACAGTGGCACACCAACTGCCTTGCAGCCACTGCCGATCTACCATCCCTGACCAGGTGCGATGCGCTCGCAGCTGCGTCCGGCGGGCGGCGGTTGCTGACGATGCGTCACACAACACCCGGAAACGGGTCCAGCCCCGGGCATCTCAGCAGACTTGTCACCCACAGCACCTGCCCGAGGGCCTAGAGTGAGCGCTGACGCTCCCCGTCCGGACCCAGATCGAGAGGCAGCTGATGTGACCGACCGTCATATCCCGGCCGCGGACTCGGCATTCGCCGGACGGTCCGACGAACTTCCCCGCGTGTCCGTCGAGTTCGCCGCCTTCTGCGAGCTGCACGAGCCGCGGTACCGGAGCTACGCCCGGGTCTGGTTCCAGGAACCCGGCGCTGCCCACCGGGTGGTCCGGCTCGCCCTGCGCGCGCTGGCCGAGGTCTGGCCGGCCGTGCTGGAGAGCCCCAACCCGGCCGCCGCGGCCTGGCAGATCCTGCGCGACACCGTCACCGAGCAGCACGCACTGGCCGGTGCCGAACGGCTGCGCCCGAACGTCGACGCCGACGAGGACCTGGCGATCCTGCACTACGTGGTCGGCCTGGCCACGCCGGAGATCGCCGACGTGGTGGGCGTCGACACCGCGAACATCACCAGCCAGCTCCGGCAGACCGACCGGCGGCGCGCCACCGACTGGTGACCGGGCCGTGGCTGGTGAACGGCACTGGGGCCGCCCCGACCACGGCCTCGGGTCGAAGGGCGGATGGGCTGCGCGGGTCGGAGGCGGGCCGTCCGGGGTCCGGTGCGGGTCGCAGGTGGGCGCGCGGCGTGGACTGTGCGCCCCCGTGTCGACGCGACTGCCCCGCGCGTGCTCCCGTGCGCGGTTCTTCGGGGCGGCCGAGCCGGTCGCATCCGCACCACCCGTGAGCGAGATCACCGCCGGAGCCGCTACCGAACGCCGCCCCTCAGGCGAAGGATGACGTTCTGTCGCCCCAGGACGGAGGAGTTCCCGGATGCCCATCGACCACGCCGTGGCCATGTTCCGGCACCAGGCCGAGGCCTGCGCGGAGCTCGGCTCCCCGCTGTCCGCCGCCCTGCTGCGCCGGGCCGCCGAGGACCTGGCCGCGGGCGGGCCGTGCGCCGCGGCGATCGCCGGCCACGAGGACGCCCCCGGGCCGTCGGCCGTCGCGCTGCGCCTGCTCGGCGCCGTCCACGCCCTGGTGATCTCCGGCCGCGCGCCCGCGCTCGCCGCCCACTACCCGAGCGCCGGCGGCACCTTCGACCCTGCCGATCCGGACGCGCCCTGGCCGGCGTTCCGCGCCACCGTCGCCGACCAGCTGCCGTGGATCCGCGAGTGGCTCACCCGGCCGCCGCAGACCAACGAGGTCGGCCGCGCCAACCTGCTGCTCACCGGCCTGACTTGGGCACAGCACCGGCTCGCCGAGAACGCCGGCGACGGCGCACAGCCGCCGGTGCGGCTGTTCGAGCTCGGATCCAGCGCGGGCCTCAACCTCCTGGCGGAGCAGTTCCGTTGCGTCTCCCCCGGGTTCGCGTACGGTCCGGCGGACTCGCCGGTGGTGCTCGCCGACGCCTGGCGGGGCGAGCCGCCCGCCTGGCTGCGGGACGCGCCGCTCCAGCACGTGGTGGAGCGGCGCGGCTGCGACCCCGCGCCGATCGACCCGCGGTCCGCCGACGGTGCGCTCGCCCTGCGCGCCTACCTCTGGGCGGACCAGCTCCCGCGCGTGGAACGCCTGAACGGCGCCCTCGCCCTCGCCGCCCGGCTGCCCGCCCCCGTCGAGCCGGTCGGTGCGGCGGAGTTCCTGCGCGGCGTCCGGGTCGCCGACGGGGCGCTCACCGTCGTCTGGCACTCGATCATGCGCCAGTACGTCCCCGCCGGGGAATGGCGGTCCGTGGAAGCCGAGTTGGACCGCCTGGCGGCCGAGTCCGGTCCGTCCGCGCCGTTCGTCCACCTCGCCCTGGAGCCGCGCCGGGTCGGTGCCGGGCACCGCTTCCTGCTCACCGCACGGCTCGGCAGCGGGCCCACCGCCGTCCTCGCCGAGGCGATGCCGCACGGCCTCCCGGCGTGGACGCTGGAGCAGGACGACCCCGCACTCGCCCTGACCTGATGGGTCGTCAGCTGCTCTCGTGCTGCCGACCGGTGACGTCGTACCGGTGGTGCACCGGGTCGTGGATCAGGTAGCGGGCGAAGGACTCCACGGTGAACCGGGCGCCGTCGCTGCGCAGTCCGGTGCGGCTGCGGGCGGCGTCCGGCACCGCCTCGAACGAGCACGCCAACTGCTCGGCACCGGCAGCGAGTTCCGCCGAGACGACGGCCGGATCCTGCTCGTCGTAGCGGTCCTCGACGGCGGTCGCGTCCTGGTCCCAGTTCGCGAACAGCGGGTCGTCCTCGGTCAGCATCAGCCGCAGTCGAACGTCGAACAGCCGGAACACGTCCCGGACGTGGCAGGCGTACTCCAGCACCGACCACACCTCGGGCCGCGGACGCTCGCGGAGCGCCGCCGGGTCACCGGCCAGCAGCTCCACCCAGGCCTCGGCGTTCGCCCGGATCATGCCCGGGACCTGCGCGAAACCGACGGCGGGGGTGTCCAGACCGCACTCGGTGCAGGGGCGCTCGAGCACCCAGGTCCAGTCCTTGGTGTCAGGGATCATCATGCGGCCCAGCATCGCCCGCGCCGCCCCCGGCCGAACAGGGGCAGCACCGCCAGCGGCCGTCGAGATCCCGCCACTGCCCGCCACCGCCCGCCACCGCCCGCCACCGCCCGCGGCCGCCCGCGGCCGAACACCCGCAGCCGACGGCCGCAGCCGACGGCCCGCCGCCCGCACGGCTTCGGCGGGGGCGTAGCATGCGTCCCGACTCGCGGGCCGGTCGCCTTGCGCGGACCGGGTCGCTCGTACACATACGGGGGGATTTGATGACTGTTCGCACTCCGCTGCGCGCCGCACTCTGCCTACTGTCGGCCGCCGCCGTCCTGGCCCCGGTCGCCGGCTGCGCCAAGAAGTCCACGTCGGCGGGCGGCCACCGCACCGACACCACCGCCACGGCCGAGCCCTCGACCGGCCCGACGGCCGCCGCCTCGCCGTCCGGGTCGGCCCCCGCGTCCGCCGCGCCGTCGGCCTCGGCCTCACCCAGCGCCTCGGCCACCTCGAAGCCCTCGCGCAGCGCCACCCCCACCCGCACCGCGAGCCGTCCGCCGTCCGCGGCCCCCGCCCCCGTCGCCAAGGCCGGACCGGTCGCGCCCCCGCCGCCGGCCGTCCCGCCGCACACCCCGCCGTTGCAGAGTTCCTGCAAGCCGTCCTACACCGGTACCAACGAGCCCAAGTCCGCCGTCGGCGACGCGCTCACCGCCGCCGCGGCCAAGTCCCGTACCTTCACGCTCGGTTCGCCGTCCGGCGGCCGCACCACCGACACCCTCCCGCCGCTGCCGACCGCCCTGGTCAAGGCGATCGCCTGGCAGGAGAGCGGCTGGCAGTCGGCGATCCTCGCCTGCGACGGCGGCATCGGCACCATGCAGGTCATGCCCGGCACCGTCGCCACCATGAACGCCAAGTACAACAACACCGCCGACCCGCACACCCTCGCCGGCAACGTCCAACTCGGCACCGAGTACCTGGACTGGCTGGTCGCCTACTACGGCGACTCCTGCTTCGGCGGCGACTACGACCTCTCCCCCGACCCGGCCAGCGGCAAGACCCCGCTGCTCGACCTCGTCATCGCCGCCTACAACGCCGGCGCGGGCAACGTCCACTACAACCTCACCACCGACCCCGCCACCGGCGCACAGATCGGCGAATCCGTCATCCCGAACCCGTCGTACGTCGCCAACGTCAAGGCCCTGATGAACAAGGCGCCCTGGACCAGCGCGAGTTGACCTGGTTGGGATGCCCGGTCCCAGGCTGCTGCTGCCGACGCGGGGGCCTCGGCGTGCCGCCGACAGCTCCGCATCGTCGGTGACCGGCCTCAGCACGACGCCACGACGCCGACAGCTCCGCATCGTCGGTGACCGGCCTCAGCGCGTCGTCGCGGGGTCGGTGACGAGGCCGGTCTCCAGCGCGGCGGCGACGCGGAGGCCGATCTCGTCCATCCGGTCCTCCGGCACGGCCCGATCCCCGGCCCGCAACAGGCCGAACACCCGCGGACCGCGCAGCTCCACGTCCAACTCCGCTCCGCGCGGCACCACATGGAAGTGCAGGTGGGCGAACCCCTCCGCCTCCCCGAACTGCGCCACGTACGCCTTCGCGCAGCCCGTCACCGCCTCCACCGCCCGGGCGAGCCGCACCAGCCACCCACCCAGCGACGCCGCCTCGGCAGCGGTCAGCTCCGCCATCGACTCCACGTGCCGCCGGGGCAACAGCACCAGCCACCCCGGCAGCGCGCAGTCCACCGCGTGCACGACCCGCCAGTGCTCGTCCACCACGATCCGCTGATAGCGCGGCAACGCCCCGAACTCCGCTTCGCGCGCACACGAGTAACACTCCGTCAGGCTCATGCCCACGAGCCTAGACGGCCCGGCCCGCCTACCCCGCCTGGTGCACCTCGCACACCGTCTCGGTGGGCACCAGACCCTGGAACACCAGCCCCAAGATCTTCGAACACACCTTCGCCTGCTGCGCGTTCTGCACCCCCTCCGCGGAGGCCACACCCGCCCCCGCGACACCCACCGTCACCGCCGCGACCATCCCCACCACCGCGAGCTTCGTCCACCGCACCACAGCAACCACCTCCGGGCATCCGACAACCGAACTCCCGTCATCTCCTACCCGAGCGCACCCCACCCCGCCGAACACCTACCGCCGTCCGTGAGCGTGTCCCCCACCCGAAAGACGCCAACGGCCCCCTCCCGAACGGTTTCACACCCGTTCGGGAGAGGGCCGTCAACCAGGGCCCACTCAGCGCTGGTAGGGATTCCCCCCACCCGGCGGCTGCTGCGGCGGATACGGCGCCTGCTGCTGCGGATACGGCGGCTGCGCCGGATAACCCTGCTGCCCCGCCTGCTGCCCATAGCCTCCGGGCTGCGGCGGCGGATACCCATAACCCGGCCCACCCCCGGGCCCACCGGACCCGCCCGGCCCCCCAGAGCCACCGCCGTTGCCGTTCTTGGAACGGCGCACAAGCAGCACGATCACCACGATGACGATGAGACCGACGACGGCACCGCCGACCGCCAACAGCATCCCGCTGCTGCCCTTGGAGTCACCACTCGCCTGCGGGGAGGCGGCGTCCCCACCACCCGCGGGGGGCTTCGCGGGGGTGGAGGCACCCGCACTGGGAGCCGCTGACGACGAACCTGCGCGGTGGAGCAGCGGGTTCTCCTTGGGTCCGTTGTCCACCTCGGGGTTGGCGGCCAGAGAGCCGGAGGGGGATGCGATGCCGTAGCCGTACTGATTGTTCGGGAACGTCCCCTTGCCCGGCGGCTTCGCAGCGCTCTTGATCATCCGGTTGATGACCTGTCCCGCCGACAGGTTCGGGTACTTCGACCGCACCAACGCCGCCGTCGCCGAAACGAATGCAGCGGCATCGGATGTGCCGTTCGCTGTGCCGTAGCCCTGCTTCCCGTTCGCCCGGTAGATGTTGGCACCCGGAGCGGCGAGCGTCACCTCGGGGCCTGTGGTCGACTTCGGCCACAGATCGCCGTTCTCCTCGACCGCCGTCGCCACGACCACCCCGGGGAAGGCCGCCGGGTACCTGATCTTCAGACTGGGATCGTTTCCGGAACCCGCGACGAGGACGACATCCTTCTGGACTGCATAGTTGATGGCGTCCTGGTAACCGTCGTCGAACTTGCTGCCGCCAATGAAGGACATGTTGATGACCTTGGCACCATGGTCGACCGCGTAGCGAATCGCCTGGCCGATCTCTGCCTCGCTGCCGGCCTCGAGGTCCAGGCCGGTCGAGACGTGGATCTTCACGGGGAGGATCTTGGCTTTGGGTGCGAGGCCCATGATGCCCGCGTCGTCGCCGTGCCCGCGGCCCGCGATGACGCTGGCCATGCCAGTTCCGTGGCCATCGCTGTCGCTGCGCCCGTCGCCACCAGGATTTGTGAAGTCCGTGCCGGGGAGGACCTGGCCGACCAGGTCGGGGTGCGAGCCGACACCGCTGTCGATGACGGCGACTACCACACCGTCACCCTCGCTTATCGGCCAGACCTTCTCAGCTGCACGGTAGTTCTTCAGCGCCCACTGCCCGTTGCGGATCTCGTCCGCCGCCGCGGGCCCGGCGCCGACACCCCACACCAGGGCTCCCGCAGCGAGCGCGGCCAGACCGCGCACGGATCGGCTGGTCGTCAAGCCTCGTCACCCCACTCGTTGAAGCGGCCGCCCCGCAGACCATCGGATCTGCGGGACGGCCGGTCGTCTTCGACTGTTCTACTGGCCGAACGTCATTCCACCACGTTCGGGTTCACCGGATCGCCGGATGCCCAGGTTTCCTCGTCCTCGACGAGATAGTCCGGGCGGTCCTTGCCCCGCTTCTTGTCCTTCTTGCCGGCCTGGCCGTGCCCGCCCATGCCGCCGCCCTGGCCGGCACCGGCCTGACCCGGGCCGCCGGCCTGGCCGCCCGCGCCGCCCTGGCCGAAGCGGTTGCGGCCGATGCCCGACCCGCCTTCGGTGAACGCACGTCCACCGGAGGTGGAGTGGGTCGCCTCGCCGATCACGCCGCCGGCCTTGCCGGTCAGTCCGCCACCGGAACGCGCGCCGATGCCGCCGGCACCACCCGCACCGCCACCACCAGCAGCGCCTGCGCCAGCACCGCCACCGAGGCCTCCACTGCCTCCCAGGCCTCCAGCGCCGAACGTGCCTGCCTTCGACACGCTGTTGCCACTGAACCCGGCGCGGCTGCCTCCGATACCGGAGCCACCTCCGAGCAGTCCGCCTTCACCGCGGCCGATCAGATTGCCGCCGGTGCCTCCGGCCGGCCCGAGGCCAGTGGTACCGGACGGGCCGTGCACCCCGCCGGTTCCGGCGGTTCCACCGATCGTCCCGGTACCGCCGCGAAGACCACCGTTTCCGCCCTGGATCCCGTCGATGCCAGTCCCCGGGCCCTTCGGCTGCGGGGCCGGGTTGGCGGTTCCGCCCGAGATGCCGGCGTCAGTCGGACGCACGACCACCGGCTGCAACTTCGGGGCCTGGGGCGTACGGCTGCTCACCGGGGCCTGGCCGGAAACACGCGACCCGGAGGAACCCGTCGATCCGCCACTGTTCGGAGCGGCGACTCCAGCTCCGATGCCCATGATCAGCGCACCAAGGGCAGAGGTGCCGCCATTGTCCGGCGGCGGCAACTCCTTCACCTCATCGATGCCACGGTTCGGCGGCGGCTTCAGATAGCTGGTGGTGGCGCGGTAGCTCGCCGCCAGCGTCTGCATCACCGTGACCGCTTCCTGCTTGCGCGAATCCGCGACAGAGGTGCGGGTCTCCTCGTTGTCAATGCCGACGGACTGCTGGGCCGTGTCGCTGATCGCGTCGCCCACCTTGTCCAACAGCCCCGGCTCTTCGGGCATGTCCCGCTTGGCCTTGTCGATGGCCTCGGACATCATCTCCAGCGCGCCCGCAGCGTCATTCGCGTACGCGGCAACGTTGTTGACGTTGTTGGCGAGCGTGGTCATGCGCGAGTAGAACGCGTTACTGGTGTCACCCTGCCAGGAGTCGCTGGCGTCCGCCGCAGCCGTGTTCAGCGCGGTCCGGATCTGCTTGAGGGTGTTCGTGGCGCGACGCCACGGGTCGGCCGCTGCCATGACCGAGCCGGAGTCCATTGACTGGACCATGTCGCGCATCTGGCCATGGCTGTAGGAGTAGAAGTTGGTCATGTCGGTCACGATCGGCTCCCCTCACGCCGGACAGTGCCTCGGCTGTCGCCCTGTTCCCCTGCTTTGACGACGGTCACCACTGGGGCCTCGGTTCCCCGCTGCCAGCCGGCGAGACGTTGCTCGTCGGCGGCTTCGCCTGAGGGGCAGCCGTTGCCGTCCGCGGGTTGGAGGTCCCGGAGGTGGGGCCGACCGTGGACCACCCGTCACTCGCCAGCCTCAGGTGCTTGCTGGCGTCGTGCTCCTGCTCCTCGTAGTTCGTTGCAGTGCGGTCAGCGTTCTGCTGCGCCTCGTCGATCGACTGCTGAATCTGGTCAAGTACCAGCTTCAGCGAATCCCGCATCTCCGCGTACTTCGCATGCAACGCCTCCGCCTCCGGGAACGTGCCGAAGGCCGTTCCCGCCAGGCCGGTCTGGCCGTGGACCTTGGCGCCGCCTGCGCCGTCTTCGAACTCCTTGAGCAGTCCACGGACTTGCGCCGCGAACGCGCGCAGGCTCTCGACCTCTACCTGGTAGCCCTTGCCGCCTGTGCTCATGTTTTCGTACCTCCCCCGTACCTGCTGCCCGCTGGACTGCCCGCTCGACCGCCTGGGGCCCGATGAAAAGTTGGCTCCAACCCATATGTCTAACACATGGAACGGTCCGTCAAAACGCCCCCTGGTGACGGCGGGTCAGGTCAGGGAGTGGGGGCGGTGGCGGCGAGGGCCTGGCGGCAGAGGGAGTCGGCCCGGCGGGTGGTTTCGGGGAGGCGGTAGGAGGGGGTGAGTGCGAGGGTGACGGCGGTGGCTTCAGGTAGACCGATGCGGTGACCGACCGAGAGGAAGACCGGTTTGACGCCCTGGCGGGTGCGGACGGCGCGGCCGACCGTTTCGGAGCCGTCGAGGAGCGGGGACCAGTCGCCGCGGTGGGCGCCGGGCGGTTCGTGGGTGAAGGTGAAGGGCGTCTTGGCGATGCCGAGGGTCGGCAGGCCGGTGTGGACGCCGAGGTGGCTGGCGAGGCCGAGGCGGCGGGGGTGGGCGAGGCCGTAGCCGTCGCAGACGATCAGGTCGGGGGTGCGGGTGAGGCGGGACAGCGCGTCGAGGACGGCGGGGAGTTCGCGGAACGCGAGCAGTCCGGGCAGGTACGGGAACGCGACCCGGCCGACGGCGGTGACCTGTTCGACGACGTCGAGGGTCGCGTAGTCGAGGAGGACAGCCGCCGCGGCGACCACGTCCCGCTCGTCGTCGTAGGCGACGTCGACGCCGGCGATCAACGTGCCGGGGCGGCGCGGGGGTTCGGGGCCTTCGGCGACGACCAGCGGGCGCAGGCGTTCCTGTTCGGCGCGGGCGGCTTCCGCGGTGGTGGGCCAGTCGGCGGGGACGGTCACGGCGACTCCGGACGGATCGGAAACAGGTGGCGCGGGGCGGGCACCCACCCCGGTGTTGTCCGTGTGCACGCTATCGCCCGGGGTCGCGGCGCGGAGAACGACGGTACGTCCCGACGCTGTGAGCCCGTGCGCCCCCTGTGCCCCGGGATGACCCAACTCCCAGCGATTAGGCTGGACTTACCCGCACCAGGCCGCTGGCCCCGCCGGCGCCCCGCTCAGGTACAGCGTCAACATGCAGCGCCAACGTGCAGCACCCACGTGCAGTGCCACGCTCAACGCCACGCCCCTCCCCGGTCCGGATTTCCCCGCGCGAAGGGTCCACCACCATGACGCGCCCCACCGCCCCGCCCCGTGCCGTCCGATCCCCTGCCGCCCGGCCCACCACCGCCCGGCCATCCGCTGCCCGGCCGTCCGCTGCCCGGCCCGGCACCGCTCGGCCCTCCGCCGCCCAGCGCTCTGCCGTGCGGTCGTCCGCCGCCGCCCGCCCCGGGCCGGCCCAGGTGGCCGCCGGTGCCCTGATCGCGGTGGCCGCCGCGGTGGCCCTGCTGGCCGTGTCGGGCGAGACGGGGGTGTGGCGGGTCGCCGTCCTGGTGGCGTTCGCGATCGCACTGGGGACGCTGTCCGCCGTCCTGCTCACCGCGCGCCGACGCCCGCCGGTGGCCGCGACGGGCAGCCCGGACGTCCCGAGGCCGGCGGCGCGCCGGCCGGAGTACGCCCACCGGTCCGGGTAGCCGAAGGCGAGGACGCACCGACTACCGCGTCCGGGGCGCCGACCGGGACGCACCGACTCCCGGGTCCGCGGCAGGTCGATGGCTGCCACGGGCCCGGGGCCCAACCCGAGCCGATCGGCCGTCAAGCGGTGGAGACCACCACCGTCTTGGCTGCCTTGTCGTGGATGCACTGCCGGTAGGGCTTGTCGAAGACCCCGAACAGGCCGTCGACGGGCCACCACAGGCCGCCGCAGCAGATCAGCGCGGGGACGACGAAGGTGGCGGCGCGGGACCAGGCGGCGGCGGGAGTCGGGGAGGAGCCGTCGGCGAGCATCGCGACGCGGACCTTCATCAGCTTCTTGCCGACAGTCTGGCCGTCCCGGCTGAGCATCAGGCCCTCGTAGACCAGGTAGAGCGCGTAGCCGAGCCAGGCCGAGCCGACCCAGCCGTCCTGCTTGCCGAAGTTGGCGAACGGCAGCAGCACCAGGACGGCGACCGCCTGCACCATGATCCAGTCGACCAGGCGGGCGAGGATCCGGGCGCCCCAGCCGCCGAGCGGGGGCATCCCGGGGACCGGGCCGGGGCCCGGCGTGCCGTAGGGCGAGCCGTACTGGCCGCCGTTGGGCGCACCGTACGGGTCGCCGGGGGGCGGGTTCTGGCCCGGCGGGGGGACGTAGCCGGGGGGCCGGTTGTCGTAGGGGGAGCCCGATCCGGGTGGCGCACCGTACTGGCCACCGTAGCCGGGCGGCGTGTCGTACGGGCTGCCCTCCGACGGCGGCTGCTTGTCGAAGGAAGGCTTGCCGCCCTCCTCCGGCTCGGTCCCAGAGGGGTCGTGGGTGCTCATGGCACGAGTAGAACACCGCAATTACTACGATGTTGGGATATTCGCCCCGTTTCGGCCCGTTTCGACGGCATTTCGACCGCGCGCCGTTCCGCCCACGCCTGCCCTCCCCTTCGCGCCGCCAAACTGACGCGGCGTCACTCGACGGCTGGGCTCCGGCTGGGCTCCGGCCGCGCTCCGGCCGCGCTCCGGGTGGGCCCTCACCGCCGCCCCGACCGCGCCACCTTCACCACCCTCGTCCTGGCCGCCCGGTCGTGCCAGCCGCGCCGGGCGGAGCGGTCCAGCAGCGGCGCGACCAGGCCGAGCAGCACGGCGGTGCCCAGCCCGCCGACCAGCCACCGCAGCAGGGAACGTCCGAAGCCCGGCGGCCGGGTGCCACCCGCGACGACCACCCGGACCCGGGCCAGCCGCTTGCCGAAGGTCTGGCCGGTCCGGGCGATCGGCAGCACCTGGTACAGCAGCGCGAACAGCAGCAACACCCCGACCACCACGCCCAGCCGGCCCAGCACCACCTGGTCGAGCAGCCACACCTGGTGCTGACGGCCAGTCAACTGGGCGGCCCGCTGCGCCTGGTCGATCTTCTGCTGGACGTGCGCCGAGACCGTGGCGGCCATCGGCACCCCGACGGCCGCCCCGACCACCGCCGCCACCGCCGCGTCCACCAGCCATCCGAACGCCCGCGCGGCGAGACCCGCCGGAACGGGCGCGGGCACGGCCGTCCGCCGCGGCTCCCCGCCACCGCGCACCCGCGCGGGTGCACGCTCCGCAGTCTGCCCGGCAGCGGGCTCCGCCTCCCCGCGCGGCGGCCGCACCCGTTCGCTGGTGACGTGCGCCGCCCGGGGCTCCCGAACCACCCGCTCCCCGGCCGACGGCGCCCCGCCGACCGGAGCCGAACCCGCCGGGGCCGTCCCCGCCGGAGCCCTCCTTGCCGGCCCCTTCCCCGCCGGGGCCTTCCCCGCCGGGGCCTTCCCCGGCACCGACTCGACGGGCCCCGATCCGACGGGACCCGCCCCGACAGGACCCGACCCTGCGGACGCCGACTCTGCGGACGCCGACTCGACGACCCCCCAGGACACCCGCCGCGCGGCGTTCCCGGTGTCCATCAGCCCGCGCTGCGCCCGGGGATCCGCCCGCCAGGCCGAACCGGCGGCCGGCTCGGCGCTCCGCTGCTCCTCCGCCGCCACCGCCCCGGCAGCACGCGGCGCGAACGACTCCCGCGGCGCGAACGACTCCCGCGGCTCGAAGGACTTGCGCGGCTCGAACGGCGCACGCGGCTCGTACAGCGGCCCCGGCGCAGCCGAGATCCCGACCGAACCGTCGCCGCCCACCCCGGTACCGGCCGGGCCGGCCGATGCGGATGCGGCCGCGCCCCCGTGCCAGGGCGTGCCGCCGAGCGGCTGCGCCGGACGCGGCCCGACCTCCTCCGGCACCACCACCTCGGGCTCGGGCCCCGGGATCTTCCCCTCTGCCGACTCCCGTTCCGCATCAACGGCAGCACCGACGCCACCTGTCCCGCCCCCGCCGACCCGCTGCGGTGCGGCAGCGACGGCTTCGGGGAGCGGGCCGAGCCGCAGCGCCGCGGCGGTGGCCCAGGACTCAGCGGTGACGGGCTGGAGCCCGCTGCCGGCGACCGCCCAGGGGGCGGGTTCGTCCGGGCGCAGGGGCGACATCCCGGTGCGGGGGCGGACGTCGACGGCCACGGGCGGCGGCTCGGCCACGTCCGGGTGGACGGGCATGTTGAAGGCGGTGTGGGCACCGGTCTCGTCGAGGTAGATGGGGCCGGTCTCGATCAGCGGGCCGGTGGGGGCGGTGTGGGCGAGGCCGGGCGGAATGCTGTACGGCGGAGGGCTGAGGTACCGGGCGACGAAGCGCGGGGGGTGGAGCTGTTCGCCGGGCGCGGGGGCGGCCCGGCTGGTGCCGGGGACCCAGGCGTGGCCGGCCCAGTAGCGGACGAAGCCGGGTACCGAGGGGTCGGGGTAGTAGCCGGGTGCTCCGGCGTCCGCGGGCACGGTCGCGCCGAGCATCGGTGCTGCGATGGGGGGCCGGTCCGTCATTGCCTCTTCCTTCGTACCGGCACCGCGGCGTGCAGGCGTGTGCGGACGTACGCAACAGGGCCGCGGGCGGAGAGTCGCCGGGCAGTCACAAAGGGTAGTACCTGGAGTGTCCCGGTCCGCCTGGTTCGACGGAACTCGTGGAACCGGTGGAACGGGATGGACCCGAGTGGTACGGCGCGAGTCCTGGGAGTCCGGCCGGGCCGGGCAGCCGGGGCGGGTGTCCCGTCCGGAACAACCGGGGCGGCAGGGAAAAGGTTCTGCGAAAGTCCGCCGGAAAAGTTCTTCGGAAACCCGTGTAAGACTCCGCGGCACTCCTCCTCTCTCCAGGTGCGGGGCCGATGGGCGGCCCAGCGGAGGCGAAGAGGGTGAGCGGCCATGGCCGGACAGTCGACCGGAGTGGTGGAGCAGGAGCTGGAGCTGAACCTGGTGCTGTCGCCCGAGCGCAGCGTCGCGGTGCCGGCGCGGCTGTCGTACGGGAGCCACGACCCGTTCGCGGTGTACGTGACCTTCCACCTGGACAGTGGGACGCCGGTCACCTGGGTGTTCGCGCGCGAGCTGCTGGTGGAGGGAACGTTCCGCCCGTGCGGTCAGGGCGACGTGCGGATCTGGCCGACCCGCTCGGGGCGGCGGAGCGTGCTGTGCATGGCGCTGAGCTCGCCGGCGGGCGACGCGCTGCTGGAGGCGCCGCTGCCGACCGTGGCGGCGTGGCTGGAGCGGGCGCACCGCCTGGTCCCGCCGGGCGCGGAGCTGGAGGCGATGGACATGGACGGCTCGCTCGCCGAACTGCTGGCGTGACACCCGTCGTGACGGCGGCCCGAACGGCGTTCCGGACGGCGTTCCGCACGACGGCCCGCGCCACGTTCGCTGCGACGCCCCGACGGACCGCGTCGGCACCGGCCGCCCCCACCCGGCCGCCGGGACGTCCGCCGGAGCGCCCGCCGACCGGACGTCCGCGCCGCGCCCGGCACGCACCTCGGGCCGGGCGCACGGAGCCCCGGTCGGAGCGGCCGCAGGTACCGGTACAGGCACGGCGCACGGAGCGCCGTCCACGCCGGAAAGCGTTCTCCACTCCCCTCCGGAAAGCGTTTTCCAGTCACTGTTCGGCAAACGCTTTCCCTCACCTCCCGGAAAACGTTTTCCAACCACCTTCGGCAAGCGCTTTCCGCCCCACCCCGGCACCCACCCGCCCCACCGAAACGGGAACGGGAACGGGAGCGGGAGCGGGAACCGGAACCGGAGCCGGAGCCAGAACCGGAGCCGGAGCCGCTGCTCAGTGGGCCGCGGGGGCCTTCTGAGTGAGCCCGTCGGGGCCGGTGCGGGGGGCGGGCAGGTGCACCACGGAGGCGCCGGCGGCGCGGCGGCGCGAGTGCACGCGCAGGGCGGCGACGGCCAGGAAGCAGAGGCCGAGCAGGGGGTAGACGGAGGCAGGCACCTGGCTGGGCAGCGGCAGGTGCAGGTCGAGGTCGCCCTTGTGCGGGACTATCCACATCGCGAAGGAGAGGAAGCCGAGCAGGGTGAGGCCGAACACGATCCGCCAGCGCAGGCGCCGGACGGCGGCGGGGCGGGAGCGTTCGTGGGCGGCCTCGGCGGCGAGCAGCACCAGCATGGGGACGCACCACACCCAGTGGTGGGTCCAGCTGATCGGGGAGATCAGCACGGCGGTGACCAGCGCGCAGCAGACGCTCCAGGCGTCGGCCCGGGGCGACCAGCGGGCGCTGCGGTGCGCCCAGACGGCGACGGCGAGGCCGCCGACGGCGACCAGGGCGGCGAGCGCGGTGGCGGGCAGTCCGGGGTTCTCGGTGTGCAGCAGGCGGGCGACGGTGCCGCTGAGCGACTGGTTGTCGACGATGACGGTCTTGCCGACCCGGGTGGAGTCGAACAGGTACTCGGTCCAGAAGCCGCGGGTGGCGTCGGGCAGCGCCAGCCCACCGATCAGGACGGTTCCGACGAAGGCGGCGCCGGCCACCATCGCGGCCCGGATCCGTCCGGTGATCAGCAGGTAGACGGCGAACAGCCCGGGGGTGATCTTGATGCCGGCGGCCAGGCCGATGGCGAGGCCCTTGGTGCGGGCGCGGTCGGGGCGGGTGAGGTCCCAGAGGATCAGGCAGGCCAGGGCGAGGTTGATCTGTCCGTAGCGCAGGGTGGTGAAGACCGGTTCCAGCCAGACACCCAGTCCGGTGATCAGGACCACGCCGATCGGCCGCAGTTCGCGGCGCGGCCAGCCGACCAGTTTGAAGGACAGGTGGGCGAGGGTGGCCAGCAGCAGCAGGTTCCCGACGGTGATGGCGATCCGCAGGAACGGGATGCCGAACCAGGTGGTCGGCACGAACAGCATGGCGGCGAACGGCGGGTAGGTGGCGGGCAGGTTCCACTCGGTGACCCGCAGCGCGTACAGGTCCTGGCCGTGGGCGACGGCGGCGCCCTCGGCCCGGTAGACGATCATGTCGACCATCGAGGTGCCGGCCAGGTGCCGCACGACCGCGTAGCCGAGCAGGGAGACCACGGCGAGCGCCGTGGCGACGGCGAGCGGCCGCCGGGGCGCGGCGCGCAGAGCTGCGGCGATGGCGGTGAGCAGGCGGAGGGGTGCGGTCAGCGTGCGCTGCCAGGCGGGAACGGCCGGCTCTTCGGGCCCGCCGGAGGGTGTGGCGCGTTCCGCTTGCACCGTGGTCACTGTGTTGCTCCGTCCGCCGTCGACCTGCGCTGGGCCAGCAGCCGACACTACCCGACCTGCCGATTTGCGCCACCGGTCGCGGACGTCCCGGCTCCCCCGCCCACGCCACCGGTCGCGGACGTCCCGGCTCCCCCGCCCACGCCACCGGTCGCGGACGTCCCGGCTCCCCCGCCCACGCCACCGGTCGCGGTCGCCCCGGGCTCCCCTCCGGGGGCCTGCCGGCGGCCACGGGGAAGGGTGGCCGTCCGGGTCCGGCCCGGGCCCGGGGCGGCCGCTGGTTCGGGCGGCCGGTCCGCGCCCGGGCGGACGGCCCGCCGCCGCGGACGGAGAGCGACGGCGGGCGGAGCACGGGCGACGATGTGCGACGCCGTGCGACGAATCCCACAGGACGGGTCGGCCCACGGGCTGCGGCCCACGAGTGGGGAACGGCGTGCGGCCCGACCCTAGCCAACCCGGCGGACCGGAACGTCACGGTCGGGGCGGCATCAGCCGCCGCTGAGGTCGTACTAGGGAGTACTTAAGGAAGGGGAGCGACACCCGAGCTGTCGCCCCCGCGGTAACAGCTGCTGTGTCGTCATCGTCGGTCCGTCAGTCCTTGCGGATCAGTCGGCCGGGGCGGCGCCGTTGCTGGCGCGGCAGTTCGACTTGGGTGCGGGTGTTGAGCCGCACGGCGATCTCGGCGCCGCCGAGGGCGGCGGAGCGGCCGAGGGCGACGTCGCCGCCGGTGCCTTCGGCGAGTTTGCGGACGATGTCCAGGCCGAGGCCGGTGGAGCCTTCGCCGCCGTGGCCGGCGCCGCGGCGGATCGCCGGGGCCGGGTCGGCGAAGCCCGGGCCGGCGTCGCCGACCAGGACGGTGACGGCGTCCTCGGTGGCGGTCAGGTCGACGGCGAAGGCGGTGCCGACGGCGGTGTGCCGGAAGACGTTGCCGAGCAGGGCGTCGACGGCGGCGGCCAGGTCGCCGCGCTGGACGGGCACGGGTGCCGCGTCCCCGTCTCCGTTGAGCTGCCAGGGGCGGCCTTCGTCCTCGGCGAGGGCGGACCAGAACGCGACGCGTTCGCGGACCACTTCGACGGCGTCGCAGCCGAGGACGACCGGTGGGGCGTCCACGGGGTGCCGGCGGGCGGTGCGGATGATCTGGTCGACCTCGCGTTCGAGTTGGGCGACGGCGTGCCGGGTGGCGTCGGCGGCGTCGCCCTCGCCGAGTGCGGCGGCGTTGAGCCGGAGCACGGTGAGCGGGGTGCGGAGCCGGTGCGAGAGGTCGGCGGCGAGTTCCCGTTCGGCGGCGAGCAGGTGGACGACGCGGTCGGCCATGGCGTTGAACGCGTAGGCGGCTTCGCGGAGCTCTTCGGGTGCGCCCGCCGCCTCGGGGCCTTCGACCGGGACCCGGACGGTGAGGTTGCCGGAGCCGAGCGAGCGCGCGGCGGTGGCGAGGCGGCGGGCGGAGCGGATGATCCGGGTGCCCATCCGGTCGGCGACCGCGACGGAGACGGCGACCAGGGCGAGCGCGACGCCGGAGAGCACCAGCCAGGCGGTGCCGACGCCGCGCGACAGTTCCTCGTCGGGGACGAACACCTCGACCATCGCGGTCCGTCCGTTGTCGACGGCGAACGGCTGGAGCAGGGCGTAGCCGCCGGTGGTGCGGACGGTGCCGGCCCGGCTGCGGCCCTGGTCGGAGGTGAGCGGCCCGGGGTCGACGCGGGCGTTGCCGACGGTCGGGCCGCCGGGCAGGTGGACGGCGAGGCGGTCCTGGGCGCCGGCGTCGGTGGAGGCGAGGGCGCGGGAGACGGCTTCCTGGTCGGTGGTGATGGCGAGTGCCGGTCCGAGTGCGGCGGCCTGCCGCTGGGCGGTGGTGAAGGCCCGGTCGCGGGCGGTGTGCTGGACGACCAGGCCGAGCGGGATGAGGAACGCCAGCGCGACCATGACGGTGCCGGCGATGGCGGCCTTGACCATCGCCCAGCGCAGCGAGCGGAGCAGGCGCTTCATGTGGTGCACCCGATCGGTTCCGAGGGGGCTTCCAGCCGGACGCCGACGCCGCGCACGGTGTGCAGGTAGCGGGGGCTGGAGGCGGTCTCGCCGAGTTTGCGGCGCAGCCAGGACAGGTGGACGTCGATGGTCTGGTCGCCGCCGTAGGTCTGCCGCCACACCTCGGCGAGGATCTCCTTGCGGGGGACGACCACGCCGGGCCGGGCGGCGAGGAAGGCCAGCAGGTCGAACTCGCGCCGGGTGAGGTCGAGGCGCTGCCCGTCGAGCAGGGCCTCGCGGCGTTGCGGGTCGATGGCGAGGCCGCCGACGCGCAGGATCTGAGGGGCCATCAGGGAGCCGCCGCCGAGTCTGCGCAGGACGGCGGCCATCCGGGCGGTGAGGTGTTCGCCGGAGAACGGTTTCACCAGGTAGTCGTCGGCGCCGTCGTTGAGCAGCCGCACGATCTCCGCCTCCTCGTCCCGCGCCGTGGAGATGATCACCGGCACGTTGGTCAGTCCGCGGATCATCTTGAGCGCCTCGCTGCCGTCCAGATCGGGCAGTCCCAGATCGAGGATCACCAGGTCGCAGCCGACCTGGGCGACTTCGCGGAGCGCCTCCAGGGCGGTGCCGACGGAGCGCACGGCGTGGCCGGAGTCGGCCAGATGGCGGATCAGGGCGGAACGCACAAAGGGGTCGTCCTCGACCACAAGCACTGTTGCCATGGGGCTGCACGGTACGGCATGGCGGCCCATTGGTCTGTACCTCGGGGGCCGAGGTGGCCCTGCGGCGGGCCGCCGGGCGGAGCTGACGGGTCGTCGGGAGTCGTGATCCGCAAGGTTGCCGGGTGTTGACCGGGTCCCTGACCTGCCCGTGACCTTCGTACGGCAGGATGGCCCGCGATGCGGAGCGGATGGGTTCAACTGGGCGCCTGGACGGCGGCCACCGGGGCGGCGGTGGCGCTGTCCTGGCTCGGTGTGCACGCGGTGCTCGCCGACACGGTGTTCGAGGAACCGGTGGCGCTGCCGCCGACGACGGCCTCGGCCGCAGCGCCCGCACCCGCGCCCGCGGCGACCGCGCCGCCGTCGTCGTCCACCGCCCCGCCGGCCGGTTCGGCCGCTCCGCGCCCCGGTCCGGATCCGGACCCGGCTCCGACCCGGGGCCAGGCGTCGCCGTCCCGGAGCACCGCGGCGGCCCGCCGCTCGCCGAGTCCGACCGGGTCGGTGCACAGCTACGTCCTGCCGGGCGGCCGGGTGGCGCTGGATCTGCGGGCGCACGACGCCGAGTTGGTGTCGGCGACGCCGGAGGCGGGCTGGGCGATGCAGGTCTGGCACGGCGACCAGTGGATGCGGATCGACTTCACCAAGGACGACCGGGCCTCCCAGGTGTACGTGACCTGGAACGGCTTCGAGCCGAACGTGCAGGTCGTCCCGGGCTGACCGGAGGCGGTTCGGGGCTGACGGGCGGGCCGTGCCGACCGCACAATGTCGGTCGACGCCCGCACCACCGAGGAGCCGCCCGTGCCCCCGCACCCCGATGCCATCGACGCACTGGACGGACGGCTGATCCGGCTGCTCGCCGAGGAGCCGCGGATCGGGGTGCTGGAGTGCTCGCGCCGCCTGCAGGTGGCCCGCGGCACGGTGCAGGCCCGGCTGGACCGGCTGCAGGCGCGCGGGGTGATCGGCGGGTTCGGGCCGCAGGTGGACCCGGCGGCGCTGGGCTACCCGGTGACGGCGTTCGCGACCCTGGAGATCTCGCAGGGGCAGGGCGCGGACGTGCGGGCGCACCTGGCGGCGGTGCCGGAGGTGCTGGAGTTGCACACCATCACCGGGCACGGCGACATGCTGGTGCGGATCGTGGCGCGGTCGAACGCGGACCTGCAGCGGGTGATCGACCGGGTGGTGGGCTTCGACGGGATCGTCCGGGCGTCCACCGCGATCGCGCTGGAGAACCCGGTGCCGTACCGGGTGCTGCCGCTGGTCGAACAGGCCGCGGGGGCGGCGGCCGGGGCATGACATCCGGCCGTTCCGGGCCGCTTGGCGTGTCCACGGGTGACGGCGGGCGATTTTTGGCATATGCCTATGGCTCGTGCACGCAATGAATGCAGCGATGAGCCCGCGGACCACCCACCCTCAGGGTCCGTCGGCCGCCGCGCCCCGGGACCCGCAGGGCCGCCGGGGCGGGGGCGGCCGGCGCGGCCGGCGGACCGTTCACCCCGCCGGGGCGCCGCGATGAGGCGCGGCGCGGAGGCGCCCACCCTGATCGCCTCCGCGCAGCGCGCCCTGCGACTGCTGGAGGCCGCCGCCCGGCACCCGTCCGGCGCCACCGCCAAGCAGCTCGCCCGGGACACCGGCCTGGCCCTCGGCACCACGTACCACCTGCTGCGCACCCTCGTGCACGACCGGTACCTGGAGCGCCGCGAGGGCCGCTACCTCACCGGCCCGGCGGTGTCCGGGCTGAGGGGCGACGACGGCCCGGACGGCCGGGCGGCCGGGCGGAACCGGCTGGACGGGCTGCTCGGCCGGATGTCCCACGAGCTGAAGGCCGCCGTGCACTTCTCCCGGTACAAGGACGGCGAGGTCGAACTGGTCGCCGCCCGAGCCGCGCCCGGCACCACGACCGCCGACCCGGAGCGCTTCCGGGCCGGCGCGCACGCCCACGCCAGCGGCAAGACCCTGCTGGCGATGATGTCCGCCGAGGAGCGCCGGGCCCACCTGGAGCGCCACCCGATGGTGCCGTTCACCCCGTACACCCTGCGCGAGCCGGCCCACCTGCCGCTGCTGCCCGGGCCGGGGCCGCAGCGGGCCGCACCGATCACCCAGTACCAGGAGTACGAGCTGGGCCTGGTCGGGGCGGCGGTGCCGATCGTGATGGGCAGCGACCTCGCGGCGATCGCGGTGGCCCTGCCGGTCTCCCAGGCGCACCGGTTAACGGCGGTGGCCGGGAAGCTGCGCACCCGGGTCGGCGAGGACCTGGTGACGGCGGCGTTCGGACTCTAGACCCGGCCGGGCGCGGTTCCCGACGGGCACGGTTCCCGACGGACCGTCAGGGCGGGCCGTCGGGGCGGGCCGTCGGGGCGGGTTCAGCAGTGCGGGACGGCGCCGCCGTCGCGCAGCGCCTGGAGCGCGGCGATCGAGTCGGACAGGGTGTCCACCGGCACCAGTTGCAGGCCCTCGGGGGTGTTGACCTTGCCCTGCGCGCACTCGCTGCGCGGCAGCAGGAAGACGGTGGCCCCGTCGCGGGCCGCCGCCTGGGTCTTCAGCGGGATGCCGCCGACCGCGCCGACCCGCCCGTCGGGGTCGACGGTGCCGGTGCCGGCCACGGTGCGGCCGCCGGTCAGGTCGCCGCCCCGGCCGTCGCCGGCGATCTTGTCGACGATGCCGAGGGCCAGCATCTGGCCCGCGCTCGGGCCGCCGATGTCGCCGAGGTCGATGCTGACCTTCACCTGCTCGGGCGACAGCTTGAGGTAGCCCAGCGCGGCCAGCGCCGCGTTGTCCTGGGACTCCGTCATCTGCTGGGTCGTCACTTCCTGGGCCTTGGCCGGGTCGGTCTGCGGGTAGACCTCCTCGGTGGGCACGACGGCCTGCTTCGGGTCGGCCCAGGCCCGCAGCGAGTCCCACAACGTGTTCCGGTAGCCGGGGTTGGTGGCCGTGATGGTGACCGCCCGCAGCTGGCCGGTGGTGGCGCGCTGCTGCGCCCCGGTGACGGTGATCACCTGGTGGCCCTGGTACGCGCCGAGGGTGTCGGCGGTGACGCCGGGCTGCTCCAGGGTGAAGGGCAGCGGCACGAACGCGGCCACCGCGAACAGCGCCACCACCGGCAGCGCGCACAGGGCCAGGGCGCGGCTGCGCGGGGCGGTCAGGGCCGGGGGCAGGTTCAGGGAAGGCACATCCCGCATCCAAACACACCCGGGCCGCCACCCGGGACGGCCGCGCGGATCACGGGCGCCTGTTCAGCGCAGCGCGTCGGCGACTTCGGTGGCGGCCTCCACCACGCGCGGGCCGACCCGCTCGGGCACCAGGCCGTTGAGCATCACCACGCCGACGCTGCCCTCGATGCCGCTCAGGCCGATCAGTGCGGCGGCGGCGCCGCTGGCACCGGACTGCTCCTCGGCGCGGGTGATCACGAAGCCCTGTTCGGGGCGGCGCTGGCCGGGGAAGGCGCGGGCCTCCAGGATGGCGCGGCCGGCGGCGCTCTCGGTGAGCGGGTGGCGCAGGCCGGTGCGGTAGGCGACGTGGAAGTCGGTCCAGGTCGGTTCGACCACGGCGACGGCGAGCGCCTCGTTGCCGTCGACCAGGGTGAGGTGGGCGGTGGCGCCGAGGTCCTCGGCGAGCGAGCGCAGCGCGGGCAGCGCGGCTTCGCGCAGCAGCGGGTGCACCCGGTGGGCGAGGCGGAGCACACCGAGGCCGACGCGGGCACGGCCGCCGATGTCGCGGCGGACCAGCCCGTGCTGTTCCAGGGTGGCCAGCAGGCGGTACACGACCGTGCGGTTGACGGCCAGCCGGGCGGCCAGCTCGGTCACCGTCAGCCCGCGCTCGGAGTCGGCGAGCAGTTTCAGTACCCGGACACCCCTGTCCAGGGTCTGGGAGGTCTCAGCAGTCACGAACGCCAGGTCCTTTCCGCGGCGAGTCCGACCCTACGGCACAACTGCCGTGGGGCGCACCGGAATTGATCACACGCCAGAGGGGTGGACGGCGTGGGAGTCCGGCCTCGGCGAGGTACGCCGGTTGCAGGGCTCCGCGGTTGCCCGGCCGGGCCGATGGGTGGGGCCCGGACGAGTTGGGGAGACGCTAGTGAACAGGAGGTGCGCTGGGGAAGTGGTTGTTCAAAATCCGGTCCACATCGTTGGAAAGTCGCGATGAAAAAACGGACAAGAGCGGCAAAAGCACAGCCTCCACCGCTCTGGTGTTCGATATCTGACCGGTAGCCGGACAGCGCCCCCTCCGCCGGGGGACGTCAGAACAGGTTCCGGCCGACGGTCCAGAGCACGGCGGCGGTGAGCACCGCGGCGACCCCTCGCGGGCCGAGCCGCAGCCGCCAGTGCCGGCCGGCCAGCCCGTGGCGCAGCCGGACGACCCACCAGGCGGCGACGAACGGGAGGGCGAGCAGCAGCGCGGCGTTGTCGTGCCAGGCGGCGAGCAGGTCGCCGTGCAGCAGGTCCCACGCCATCCGGGTGCCGCCGCAGCCGGGGCACTGGAGGCCCGTCACCCGGCGCCAGGGGCAGAACGGCAGCACCTGCCCCGCCCGGTGCGGGTCGCGGGTGTACAGCCAGGCGGCGCCGGCCAGGCCGGCGGCGAGCAGGCCGAGCGGGCCGGCGGCGGGGTGCCGCAGCGGCGCGAACGGCGAACGGCCGACACCCCCGCCGCGGGTGTCCGCGGGTCGGGGGCGCCGGCCGTTCGCCTCGGTGCGCAAGGTCAGCCGCGCAGCTTGCGGCCCTGGGCGTCGGTGCGGTCGTCGCTGACCAGGAAGATGATGCCGTCGATCAGGGCCCAGATGCCGAAGCCGCCGCAGGTGAGCAGCTGGGCGATGCCCATGCCGATGTGGCCGGTGTAGAAGCGGCCGATGCCGAGGCCGCCGAGCAGGATCTGCAGGACACCGGCAACGATCTTGGACTTGTCGGACAGCTCGGGGTTCTGGTTGGGGTACGCCACCGTGGGCTCCTCGTTCGGGGTGGGGCCGGAGCGTCGGACGGGACGGCATCGGCAGGTTTTCCGCATGCCGAGGGTGCACCACGCGTGATGGCCCCCCAGCACCGGCATGCGGAAGATTAGCGGATGATCAGCCTTCCCGTCTGCACACTTTCTTTGCCGGACCTTGAAAGAATCCGACGCCCCGTCAGCGACCTGCGTGACTCTCCGTCAACCCTGGGTCGCCCACTCCCGGATCCGGCCGATCCGCGCCTTCAACTGGTTGGCGGTGGCCTGCGCGGTGAGCGGCCCGCCGCACTGGCGGCGCAGCTCGTTGTGGATGGTGCCGTGCGGCTGGTTGGTGCGGTGGTGCCAGGCGGCGACCAGCGCGTTCAGCTCCTTGCGCAGCTCCCGCAGCTCCTGGTGGGTGACCACCGGCCGCTGCTCGGCGGGCAGTTCGATCAGGTCGGCCTCCTCGGCGGGCCGGGCCTTGGAGCGCTGGATCTGCCGGTGCTGACGTTTCTGCAGCAGCATCTGCACCTGGTCGGGTTCGAGCAGGCCCGGGATGCCGAGGTAGTCCTCCTCCTCCTCGCTGCCCGGGTGCGCCTGCATGCCGAACTCCATGGCGTTGTACAGCACCCGGTCGAAGACCGCCTCGCTGCCCAGCGCCTCGTAGGAGAACTCCTCGCCGCCGGTGTCCGGCCCGTCGTTGGCCTTCTCGGCCTCGGCCAGCAGCCGGTCCTCCTCGTCGAACAGCCCCTCGCCCTCCTTCTTGGGGCGGTCCAGGACGTGGTCGCGCTGCAGCTCCATCTCGTTGGCGAAGCCGAGCAGCATCGGGATGGTCGGCAGGAACACCGAGGCGGTCTCACCGCGCTTGCGGGCACGCACGAAGCGGCCGACGGCCTGGGCGAAGAACAGCGGGGTGGAGATCGAGGTGGCGTACACGCCGACGCACAGCCGGGGCACGTCGACGCCCTCGGACACCATGCGGACCGCGACCATCCAGCGCGAGGTGCCCTCGGCGTAGTCCGAGATCCGCTTGGACGCCTCGGTCTCGTCCGAGAGCACCAGGGTGACCTTCTCGCCGGTGATCTCGCGCAGCATCTTGGCGTAGGCGCGGGCCACCGTCTGGTCGGTGGCGATCACCAGGCCGCCGGCGTCCGGGATGCCCTTGCGGACCTCGGTCAGCCGCCGGTCGGCGGCCTGCAGTACGGCGGGGATCCACTCGCCCTGCGGGGACAGCGCGGTCCGCCAAGCCTGGGCGATCAGGTCCTTGGTCATCGGCTCGCCGAGCCGGGCCTCCAGCTCGTCGCCGGACTTGGTGCGCCAGCGCATGTTGCCGGAGTAGCTGAGGAAGATCACCGGCCGCACGACGTGGTCGGCGAGCGCGTGCCCGTAGCCGTAGGTGTAGTCGGCGACGGACTTGCGGATGCCGTCGCTGCCCGCGTCGTAGGTGACGAACGGGATCGGGTTGGTGTCCGAGCGGAACGGCGTACCGGTGAGGGCCAGTCGGCGGGTGGCGGGCTCGAACGCCTCGAAACAGGCCTCGCCCCAGGACTTCGAGTCGCCGGCGTGGTGGATCTCGTCCATGATCACCAGCGTCTTGCGGGCCTCGGTGCGGTTGCGGTGCAGCATCGGGTTGACGCCGACGCCCGCGTAGGTGACCACGATGCCGTGGTAGTCCTTCGACAGCGGGCCCGAGGAGTACGCCGGGTCCAGTCGGATGCCTATCCGGGCGGCGGCCTCGGCCCACTGCTTCTTCAGGTGCTCGGTGGGGGCGACGACGGTGATCTGCTGCACCAGGTGGTTGTGCAGCAGGTAGGACGCCAGGGTCAGGGCGAAGGTGGTCTTGCCGGCGCCCGGGGTGGCGACCGCGAGGAAGTCCCGGGGCTGCTTCTCGATGTACTTCTCCAGGGCGCCCTGCTGCCAGGCGCGGAGCCGGCCCGCGGTGCCCCAGGGGGCGCGGCCGGGGAAGGCCGGGGAGAGGTGCGCGGCGGCGGAGGTTCCGGTGGGTCGCGGGTGGGCGCTGTCGGCGTGCGAGAACAGCGGGGCCATCGCAGAGGAGGCGGCGGTAGTCACGGTCTCCGAACGGGGTCGTCGCAGGTCAGGGCCTGTGCGAGGCCCGTCTCCCGCGGTCGGCGGGCGGTCGTGGAACCCGCCCAGCCTAGCTCCTTCCGGAGCCCGGACCGCGGCGACGGCACGCCCCTGTGGCGCGCGTCCCACTCCCCCCGCGCGGCCGTCACCGCACCTTCACCCGGCACGGCCGGCCGCTGCGGCCCGATCCGGCGCGCACCCTCCCGCGGCCCGCACCCGTCACCCGAAATGCCCGGTTCATCCCCTCGTCCTGTGGCGCAGATCACTCGAAAGGGCCCCAAAACCGGTGTAATCGCTCCCGCTCTTCCGACTCTTCCGTCACGGGAGGCGACACCGGTCGCACCCCGCAGACCCCCACACCCCGGAGGAACCGTCGTGACCGCAGCGCCCGCACCGGTAGCCCAGACCGTCCAAGCCCGACTGATCCTCGGTACCCACCGCTCCGCCCTGCTGCGGGTCACCCTGCGCTACCGCTGCGACGACCCGCTGGCGGTCCGGATGGCGTTCCCCGCCGAGTACGCCCTGGACGCCGTCGACCCCGACCCGTACGACCCGAACGCGCCGCGCGACCCGTACGACCCCTACGACCCGGTCGACGCCGCGGACCCGTGTCCGCCCGAGATCGAGTGGGTGTTCGCCCGCCAGCTGCTCGCCGCCGGCCTGGACCTGCCGGCCGGCGAGGGGGACGTCCGGATCCGGCCCGCGTTCGGCCTGCGCACCATGGTCGAGCTGCGGTCCCCGGAGGGCGTCGCGCTGCTCCAGTTCGCCCGCAACGACCTGCGCCGCTTCCTGTGGCGCAGCCACCTGGCGGTACCCGAGGGGCAGGAGCTGCGGCACCAGGACTGCGACCGGGCGCTCGCCCAGCTGCTGGCCTGAGCGCCGGCGGGCCCGCCGGGTGCCCGTCAGGCGCGCTGGGTGCGCACCAGGTGCGCGTACACCACCAGGTTCCCGTCCCAGCCGCCCTCGCGGGTGTAGCCGCCTCCGCAGGTGATCAGCCGCAGCTGGGCGTCCGGGGTGGCCGCGTACACCTTGGCGTCGGGGAAGTCCCGCTTCGGGTAGACCTCCACGCCGTCCACCTGGAACCAGGCGGTGGACCCGTCGGCCCGGGCGACGTCCAGCAGGTCGCCGCGGTGCAGGGCGCCCAGCCGGTAGAACACCGCCGGCCCGTGCGCGGTGTCGACGTGCCCGGCCAGCACGGCCGCACCGCTCGACCCGGGGGCCGCGCCGTCGCGGTACCAGCCCGCCAGGTTGCCGTCCGCCTCGGGCGGCGGCTGCAGGCGCCCCTCGCCGTCCAGGCCGAGCCGGGCCACGGGGGCGTCCACGCCCAGCGCGGGGATCCGGATCCGCACCGGCGGCGACGGCGGCAGCGGCGGAACCGCGGGCCCCACCGGCGTGCCGTCGTACGCCTGCGCCGCGGCCGGCGCCGGGGGCAGCGCGCCCTCCAGCCCGCCGTGCAGCAGCAGGGCGCCCGCCACGATCGCCCCGGCGGCCAGTGCCGCCCCGGCCCACGCCCGCTCGACCACCGCATCCTCCGCCCGCGCCGACCCGTCCCGCCCAGTCAACCGACCGCCGCCCGGTCCGGCACGCCCGGCGCACCGCGCGGGTGACGGCCCGTCAGGTCCGGTCCGCCCGGCGGCCGCGGCGCAGCCGGGGGCGGGTCAGGAAGCCCTCGGCGAGCGCGTTGGCGACGCCGATCGCGGGCAGTTCGGAGGCCTTCTCGTACAGCACGTAGCGGGGTACCCAGTGCGGCCGGTAGCGGGCGTTGGCCCGGTACAGCGACTCCAGTTGCCACCAGCGCGACAGGAACCGCAGCACGCCGCGCCACAGCCGCAGCACCGGTCCGGCGCCGAGCCGTTCCTCGAAGACCTCGCGGAACATCGCGAAGTTCAGCGACACCCGCCGCACCGCCGGGCCGCCGTCCCGGGCCTGTTCGAGCAGCCGCACCACGGTGTACTCGACCAGCCCGTTGTCGGACTCGCGGTCGCGCCGCATCAGGTCCAGCGACAGCCCGTCCGGGCCCCAGGGGACGAAGGACAGCAGGGCGGCGGTCCGGCCGGCCTCGTCGCGGCACTCGGCGAGCAGGCAGTCGCCGTCGGCGGGGTCGCCGAGCCGGCCGAGCGCCATCGAGAAGCCGCGCTCGGTGCGGCCGTGCCGCCAGGCGTCGGCGAGCCGCACCAGGTCGGCGAACTCCTCGGCGGGCAGGTCGCGGTGACGGCGGACCACCACCCGGTAGCCGGCCCGGGCGACCCGGTTGCAGGTCTGCCGCAGGCCGCGCATCTCCCGCCCGTCGAGGGTGAACCCGGCGGTCTCCACCACCGCCTCGTCGCCGAGGTGCAGCGCCCGCAGCCCGGCCACCCGGGCGTACACGGTGCCGCCGTGCTCGCCGGCGCCGGTGACGGCGGGGATCCAGGCGTGCGCGCGGGCCTGCCGCTGCCACTCCTCGATCGCCCCGGGCCAGGCCTCCGGGTCGCCGAGCGGGTCGCCGGAGGCCAGCGCGACGCCGTTGACCACCCGGTAGGCGACGGCGGCCTTGCCGCTGGCGGAGAAGCACACCGACTTGTCGCGGCGCAGCGCGAAGTAGCCGAGCGAGTCCCGGTCGCCGTGCCGCTCCAGCAGCCGGCGCAGCGCCGCCTCGTCCTCGGGGCTCTGCCGTTCGCCGCCGCGCGGGGAGCGCAGCAGGATCCGCAGGGTGAGCAGCAGCAGAGCGGTGCCGAGCAGGTTGAGGGTCAGGTCGGTCCAGCGCGGCACGTCCACGTCGCCGACCCGGACGACGCCGGACAGGGTGACCAGCCGCAGCAGCCCGTACCGGGCGGCCTCGCCCCAGGACGGCTCGCCGTCGGCGTGCGCGAGCCGGACGGCGGCCGCGCCGAGGCCGGTGAGCAGCGCCCCGCCGGCCAGCAGGACGGCGGCGGCCAGCGGCAGGTTGCCGCGGCCGCCGCGGACCCGGAAGACGGGGCGGCCGAGCAGCAGGGCCAGCAGCAGCGCGAGGGTGAGCGCGGCGGACACCCAGTTGAACGGGTGGGCGCGGAACTCGGGGAAGGCCAGTGCCAGCGCGAACAGCGCGGCGTGCACCAGGGCGACGGCCAGCGCGGCGATCCAGGCGGCGCGTTTGCGGCGGCGCAGCATGACGGCGAGCAGCCCGGCCAGCAGCGCGGTGGTGAAGCCGGGGGTGACCAGCGCGGGCGTGAAGTACTCGCCGCGGTCGACCCGTGCGACCTGGGTGCGGAACGGGGCGACCAGCGCGCCGAGCAGGTCGATGACGGTGGCGATCCGCAGGTACCACTGGGCGAACGCGGCGCAGCGCAGCCGCCAGGGTGCGGGCGGCGGCGGTTCGACGGCGGGCGGCGGCGCCGGTGCGGGCTGCGCCGGCCCCACGGCGGCAGCGGGGTCCAGGTCGGCGTCGGGGGTGCCGGCCAGCAGGTCGTAGACGGTGGTCTTGGCGGCCACCAGGCGGCGGTGGATGCGCTCCTCGCGCCGCTCGGCGCGGGCCAGGCGGCGGGGCCGGGAGCGGTAGCGCCAGCGGGCCCACGGGCTCTGCGGCCGGGCCAGCCGCAGGGCGCCGACCACGGCGAGCGGCCAGAGCATGATGCCGAGCAGCCCGGTCCAGGTCTTGCCCTTGAGCAGGCTGACCACCACCAGGGCGAGCAGCACGACGGCCCCGGCCAGGGTGGGCCCGTCGGGGTGGCGGGCGAAGCCGCCGAGCGGGAGTTCGCCGAGCAGCAGCAGTCCGATGGTGGCCACGGCGAGCATCACGGCGTCCACCGAGGTGCGGCCCTGGGTGGACCAGTAGACGTCCTTGAGGTGCAGGACGAGCGCGAACTCGTCCAGCACGAGTCCGCAGCCGACACCGAACCCGAAGCCGAGCAGGTTCCACCAGGCGCCGCCGTCGCCGCGCAGCGCGAACGCGGCGACGCCGCAGATCAGCAGCAGGGCCTGGCCGAACACCACGTGGTGGATGTGCAGCCCGCCGGGGGTGACGTTGCCGGGCCACCAGCGGACCTGGGCGCGGATCAGGCGGGTGCTGATCCGGATGAACAGGAAGGCCAGCACCAGGCCGAGCAGCAGCAGGAACAGCGGCTCCCGTCCGGTGTCGACGATCCGGTCCCGGTAGGCGTCCAGCAGCGACTGCCACATCGGCGGGTGCGACCTCCGTGTCCAGGATCCGATCCGGTCCTGCCATCTGACGCCAGGTCACCTGCCGGGCGCCGGTGCCGCTCCGACCCGGTGCGCCGAACAGGTGACCGTTCCGCTGCGGCGTCCCCCGGTCATCCGTACCCGGGGCCGTGCTTCCCGGCGTGGCGCGGCTGCCCGTGCCATGCTGAGGCCGACTCCCCCGGACGACGCATCAGTCATTTCATCTGATGGACCGTCCCTCCGGCCGGTGCCTTCCCCTGACTCCCTGGTGAACGGATGTGAGACATGGACGCCCTCTCCCGCAGGTCGCTGCTGGCCGCCGGTGCGGCGACCGCCGCCACCCTCGCGGCCGGCTGCGCGAGCACCTCCGGGAGCGGGGGCGCCGCCCCGCCCGCCCAGGCCGACGGCCTCACCTCGAACGGCAGCGCCGTCCCCAAGCCCCCGGCCACCCTGATCGGCGACGGCTCCACCTCCGACACCGGCCCGCAGCCCAACCAGCCCACCCCCGAACCGCTCGAACCCGGCCAGAAGCCCCCGCAGTTCGTGGTGTTCTCCTGGGACGGCGCGGGCGAGCTCGACGACCGGCTGTTCAGCCGGTTCCGGCAGCTCGCCAAGGACCACAACGCCGCCATGACCTTCTTCCTCTCCGGCATCTACACCCTGCCCGAGTCGAAGAAGTCCATGTACCACCCGCCGCAGCACCCGGTCGGCGCCTCCGACATCGGCTACCTGAGCGACCAGCACATCCGCGCCACCATCGAGCAGATCAGCGCCGCCTGGCTGGACGGCCACGAGATCGGCACCCACTTCAACGGGCACTTCTGCGGCTCCAACGGCGGCGGCCGCTGGTCCCCCGAGGACTGGGACAGCGAGATCCAGCAGGCGATGGACTTCGTCATGAACTGGAAGACCAACACCGGCATCACCGACCTCCCGGCCTTCCCCTTCGACTACCGCAAGGAGCTGATCGGCGGCCGCACCCCCTGTCTGGAGGGCCAGCGCGGGCTGCTGCCCACCGCCGTCAAGCGCGGCTGGAAGTACGACAGTTCGGGCCCCGGCGGCCTGCAGATGTGGCCGCAGAAGTTCGCCGGCGGCGCGCTGTGGGACATGCCCCTGCAGTCCATCCCGTTCCCCGGGCACACCTTCCAGGTGCTCTCGATGGACTACAACATCATGTACAACCAGTCCGGCGACAACACCAAGGGCGACCCCGGCCGCCGAGCCTTCTGGCAGACCCAGGCCCGGGACTCCTACCTGGCCGGCTTCGACCGCGCCTACAACGGCAACCGGGCCCCGTTCATCATCGGCAACCACTTCGAGGGCTGGAACGGCGGCATCTACATGAACGCCGTCGAGGAGACCCTGAAGGCGATCGCCGACAAGCCCGAGGTCCGGATGGTCTCCTTCCGCCAGCTCGTCGAATGGCTGGAGGTGCAGGACCCGGCCGTGCTCAAGAAGCTCCAGGCCCTCACCCCCGGCCAGGCCCCCGCCGAAGGCTGGCGCAGCTACCTCGGCGGAACGGGCGCCGCGGCCTCCGCACCCGCCCGCCCGTCCGTCCCGCCCGTGGCCGGCGGCAAGTAGCGCGCCGAACCGTCAGCCCTCGGCCGGACCGCGGTGGGACCGTCCTCCGCCCGGCAGCCCCTCGGCCGGGCGACGGTGCCCGTCAGCCCTTCGGCCGGGCCGCCGTCGCCCGGCCGGAGAGCGCCGCACCGACCAGCGCCACCGCCGGCATGGTCAGGAACACCGCCGCGAACGCCCCCGCCGGCAGCGCGGCGTCCCGAGCCACCGCGCTCACCGCGCCACCGCCCAGCGCCGCGAACAGCACGCCCGCCAGACCGGTCAGCAGCACGTTGCCCAGCGCGTCGCTCAGCTGCAGCGCGGCCGAGTTCTCCCCGGTCTCCTCCGGCGCCGACAGCCGCATCATCAGCACGCTGATGCTGGCGATCGCCAGGCCCATGCCGACCCCGCCGACCGCCCAGGCCACCGCCGTCACCCACACCGGCACCGACGCGAACAGCACCAGCGCCGCCCCGCCGATCGCCACCGCGGTCAGCACGAACCCGTAGCGGATCATCGCCGCCCGGTACCGCTCCGCGCCCGGCCGGCCCTGCAACCACGACCCGAGCGCCCAGGACAGTCCGCCCGGCGCCAGCGTCAGACCGGCCATCGTCACCGACAGGCCGCGCTGGGTCTGCATCATCAGCGGGATGAACAGCTCGGACGCGAAGAACGCGCCCGCCGCCAGCCCGCGCAGCAGGATCACCGTCGGCAGGCCGCGGGCCGCCCGCAGCGTCCCCTTCGGCAGCAGGCGCAGCACCGCCGGACCGATCAGCGCCGCTCCCGCCGCCGCGGGCAGCAGCGCCCAGCCGTCCAGCCGCTGGCCCGCGTACTGCAGCAGCGCCGCACCGACCGCGACCATCGCCGCGTCCCGGGTCCGCCGCCAGTCGTACGGCTGCGCCCGCAGCGGCGGCTGGCGGCGCTCCGAGCGGCGCAGCGCCGGGCCCATCACCGCGAGCGGCAGCAGGACCAGCACCGGCACCGCGAGGAAGACCCAGCGCCAGCCGAGGTTCTGGGTGACGGCACCGGAGATCACCGGGCCGAGGATCGACGGCAGCACCCAGGCCGCCGAGAACGCCGCGAACACCGCCGGGCGCAGCCGCTCCGGGAACGCCCGGCCGACCACCACGTACAGCGCGACGATCACCAGACCGCCGCCTAGGCCCTGCACCGCCCGGCCCGCGACGAACATCCACATGTTCACGGCGGTGCCGGCGGTCACCAGGCCGGCCGCGAACACCGCGATGCCGCTGAACAGCGGCGCGAGCGGTCCGCGCCGGTCGCACCACTGCCCGGAGACCACCATCGCCAGCAGCGTGGTGGTGAAGTACGCGGAGAACGCGAACGCGTACAGGCCGATGCCGTCGAGCTGCTGGGCGGCCGTCGGCATCGCGGTGTTCACCGCGGTCGCCTCGAAGGCCAGCAGCAGCACCACCGAGACGATGCCCAGGGTGAGCGCCCGCCAGGGGCCGCTGAGCACTCCCCCGGTGCCGTCGTCGTGGTCGTCGGGTATCGGGCGCGGTGCTGCCGTCTCGGCCTGGGAGGTGGTGGTCACCCCGATATGGTAAGTGCCGTCAGGGCATTTTGATCCTGACCTTCGGGCGGAACGGGACTCCCCCGGCAGGCCTAGGACCTCGGCCGATTCAGTGCAGTGCCTTCAGGCCGACCACACCGGCGATGATCAGCACCAGACAGGTGATCCGGGCCGCGCTCACCGCGTCCCCCATCGCCGCCATCCCGTACAGCGCCGTGCCCACCGCGCCGATGCCGACCCACACCGCGTAGCCCGTCCCCAGCGGGATCGACCGCATCGCGTACGCCAACCCGCCCATCGACAGCGCGAGCGCCACCGCGAACACCAGGCTCGGCACCAGCCTCGAGAACCCCTTGCTGGCCTCCAGCGCCACCGCCCAGACGGTCTCCAGCACACCGGCCACGATCAGAACCACCCACGCCATGACGACGGACTCCTCGCAGTAGTCGAAACACCTACCGCGCCGTCTTGTCATACCGGGTACGACGCACCTCGTCCGGGACGGGCCACCAGCACCCGCCTCGCTCCCGACCGTAGCACAGCCCCGCGCCACGAAATTCCCCGCGAATTACCGCCGCCTATTGACGCCGCACCGAAGCCGCCCGCTATAGTGAATTCACCGGAACGAACCGGAGCAGCCCCACGGACGGCAGGAGAAGGCGATGAACAGGAAGACGGTGGCCCTCGCAGCGCCCCGCACCTGTGCCCCCTGTCCCGGCTGCCGGTGTTCCCTCTCCTGTTGCGCCTGACCGCAACCCCCTTGCGCCGACAGCCCCGTCGAGGCCTGCGCGCACCCTCTCACGACCGTGTGCCCGAGTGGTTCAGGGAACCGTCTGCAAAACGGTTTACACGGGTTCGATTCCCGTCACGGTCTCTCCCCGGAATTCACCGGACGCCATTTTCCGCACCACGGCGCCCGGTGAATTCCGCTGCCGTTTTTTAATTTCCCTCGAATTTTCTGCCCCGCGCCGCACCGCACCCCACCCCGTTCCGGCCCGGAAACGGCGGCGGGCGCCGGCGGGGTCCTCAGGACCCGCACCGACGCCCGCCGTACCGCCTGTCCGCTACTCGATGACCGGCGGGTTCGCCGTGCCACCGCGCCAGGTCTCCTCGTCCTCGGTCAGGTAGTCGGGACGGTGACCCTCGTTCTTCTTCTTCCGGTTGGCGCCGCCGGAACCCGGCGCGCCGTGCATGCCGGCCGCACCGCCCTGTCCGGTGCCCCGGCCCTTGCCGATGCCCGAGCCGCCCTCGGTGAACGCCCGGCCACCGGCACCGCCGGCCTTGGCGCCGCCGATCGTGCCACCGGCCTTGCGCACCAGGCCGCTGCCGCCCTTGGCACCGCCGCCCTTCGCGCCACCGGCACCGCCCATGCCGCCACCGTGCATGCCGCCCATGCCGCCGGCGCCCGTCGCGCCACGGCCACCCGCGGCACCCGCGCCGGCACCCGCACCCGCGGCCCCGGCACCACCGGCCCGGCCCGCACCGGCGGCACCGCCGGCACCGCCGACCTTGCCCGCGCCGCTGCCGCCGGTCCCGAGACCACCGGTCCCGAGTCCGCCGGTACGACCGCCACCGGCACGACCGCCACCGGACCCGCCACCGGGCAGGTAGCCGCCGCCACCGATGCCGGGCACGATGCCACCGCCACCGATGCCACCGCCGCCGGTCCCGCCACCACCGGTCCCCGGACCGGGCAGCGTTCCGACCCCACCCGGGTACCCGCCACCGGGCACCCCGGGCAGCCCGCCACCGGTCTCCGGCGGCTTCCACCCGTCAAGCCCGGTCGACGGAGGCGTCACCGGCCTCGACGGATCGATCCCCGGGTAGATCGTCTCCTTGTGCTGCCCCGGATCCGTCGGCTGCGGAATCCCCGGCATCGGCACCGTCGGCTGATGCCCCGGCACGTACCCGGGCGGGGGCAGGTCCTTGGGGTGGCCTTCGGGATACTGCGGCATCGGCACGTTGGGCGGGGTGTGCCCCGGCGGGCAGATCGTTGCCGGCGGGTCGGGCGGGAAGCCCTTGCTCGGATCGGTGATGCTGCTCGGGCCACCGTCCAGGTAGGACGCGGCTTCCAGGTACTGGGGCCCCAGGTGCTCCATCACGCCGATGGCGTACTGGTGGGCAACCTCGGTGGCCGACAGGTCGTGGGCGTTCTTGTTGACCGCATCGATGCGATTCATGCCCGAAGCGAGGTCGCGCTTGAAGCCCTCGTCCGAACTGGCGAAGCCGTCGCTGAGCGTCTTTCCGACCCGGTCCATGAAGGTCGGGACCTTGATCTGGGCCATGGTCGACTTGGTCTGCGCCAGCGCCGTCGCGGCGTAGTTCATCGCCGCAGACGTGTTCTGTGCGTGGGCAGCCGTGTTGGCCATCCCCTGCTGAATCTGCGCGCCCTTCGCGGCGAAGCCCTGCGCCGCCGCACCGCTCCAGTTGGCCGTCGCATGCTCGATCGCCGCCTGCAGGTCCGCAGCGGCCTGCGTCAGCTCCGCGTGGACGCTCTGCCAAGCCCGTCCGACTTCCCGGATCTGCTCAGGACTCGAGTTGGAGACCATGCCCTTGAGCGGAATCAGGGCGTAGCTGTCGAAACGTGTCTTCGAAGCCATGTCGGGCTCACCTCCCCTGAATCTGGTTCATGGTCGCCTGGCCGTCGTCCTCGCGACCCATGTACCGGTCATGGACGAGCTGAGTCTTGTCGCCGTACTCGTTGATCAGTGCGTCGATCGACGAGATCGTCTCAGTCAGGAACGCCTGCATCTTCCCGTGGGCGCTGTACAGTGCCCGGGCTTCGACGAAGTCGCCGCCGAACGCATCCGGAGTGATGTCGGTCTTGTACTTGGTGTTGGTCCCGCAGGTGCTGATGTTCTGCTGGAGGGCCCGCAGTCGCTTCACGACTGCCTCCAGCTCTGCTGGGTTGACGCTGTATCCGTCGGACACGAGGCCCTCTCCCCCTGGAGTGTCGAAACTTCCCCGTGGTAGCACTCCGACCGACGGGCTGTCCGTTCAGCCAGAGCGTCCAATCCTATCGCGTGCACGCAGTGCGCTGACATACCGTCAACGCGACTGACCGCCATCCTGGTACGGATTGTTGTACGGCTGCTGCGGCGGCGGGTAGCCGTACGGCGGCGGTTGCTGTCCCGGCGGGCCCTGCTGACCGAACGGCGGCTGCGCCGGAGGCCATCCGGGTGCTGCGCCGTAGGGCGCGGGACCTCCGACCGGAGGCTGGACCGCCTGCGCGCGGCTACGCCTGCGGTTGTTCACCACCACGATCACGATGAGCACCACGATCAGCACGAGCACGCCGCCGACGGCCGCAATGATCATCGGGGTCGCCCCGGACGACTGCTTCAACTCCGGTGCGGCGCCCGGAGTACCGAGTCCGCCGTTGCCCGAGCTGCCGCCCTGCGAATCGCCGGGAGCAGAAGCCCCGGCAGAGGGCGCGGACCCGGACGGCGCGCCGAGCGGCCCCTGCGCGCTTCCGGTCGGAATGTTCTTGGTCAGGGCGTCGTACGGCTGGATGACGCCGTACCCGTAGTGGGGGTCGGGCGTCTTGCCTCCGGAGGCAGGCGCGGCGGCGCTCTTCACCAGCCGGTTCGCCACCTGACCCGGAGTGAGGTTGGGGAACTTGGCGTACACCAGGGCCGCAGCGGCCGAGACGTAGGCGGTGGCGATGGAGGTCCCGTCGGCGAGGCAGTACTGCTTGTTGCACGAGCCGAGCCCCGCGACACCGGCCATGACGATGTCCGAGCCCGGCGCGGTGAGCATCACCTCGGGCCCGTAGTTCGACTTCGGCCAGATCTGTTCGTTCTTGTCCACGGCGCCGACCGCCAGGACACCGGGGATGTTCGCCGGGGAGCGGACTTCACCACCGTCGTTTCCGCTGCCCGCCACGACCAGGACGCCGTGCTTGATGGCGTAGGCCACGGCGTCCGGCAGGTCGTCCCGACCGTCCCCGGAGCTGACCTGGGAGATGTTGATGACCTTGGCACCGTGGTCCACTGCCCACTTGATGCCGTCCGGAATGGCGTCCCCGTTCGTCGCCGTCCCCCGGTAGATGGGGAGGATCTTGACTCCGGGTGCGAGCCCGACCATGCCCGTGTCAGTTCCGTGGCCATGGCCGGCGATCAAGCTCGCCATGCCGGTGCCGTGCTCCTCGGTCGGCTTGGCATCGCGCCCCTGGCCGCCCGGGTCGAAACCCCTGAGGACGGAGCCGGTCAGGTCAGGATGGCTGGCGTCGACGCCGGTGTCGATCACGGCAACGGTCACACCGTCGCCCTTGGTGACCTGCCACACCTTCTCGAGGTCGAAGTACTGATTGGCCCATTGCGCGTCCCGCACCTGGTCCGCCGACGCGGCAGGCAGTCCGGCAAACAGGAACCCCGCCGTCAACGTGGCCGTACCGAGCGCACGCGTGAGTCTGGTCAGCCTCATCAATACCCCGTCAGTCGATTGACAGCCCGTTCGTTCTCGCAACGCCCCCGGAACGCAGGACGGTCCGATCGTATCGCCCGTCCCTGCCCCTGCGCAGACCCCCGGTGACGAGCCAACTACATTTCGCCCCACCGGACCTGGGCCCGGCTCGGCGGACGGTCGCTTCCCAGGTCCGGCTGTCGTCCTTGGAGGGAAGGCTATTGATGCCCACTCCGGTACGGCTGGTGCGGCTGCCCGGGGTGCTGCCAGTGCGGTGCAGGCGGCGCGGGCGGGCCGTACTGCGGATGCGGGCCGGGCGGGCGACCGGGCGCGGGTGCGTAGGGCGGCGGGGCGAAGCCGGGTGCCGGACGGCGGCGGGACCTGGCGACCACGAGCACGATGACCACCAGCAGGACTGCGCAGCCCCCGCCGACCGCGAGAAGGACACCGACTCCCGGAGCGGACTTCGACGGATCCCCGATCTCCCCCGCGGCGGCCGGCCCGGCACCCGCCGGCGACGGGCCGCTGTCCGCCGGAGTTCGGCCGGTGGGTGCATCGGCGGTCGTGGCCAGCGGCCCCTGCTCCGGGCCGGCGGGGATGTCCTTCGTCAGGGCGTCGTACGGCGACAGGATCCCGTAGCCGTAGTGCGGGTCGGGCAGTTTGCCGCCCTTCGGTGCAGCGGGTGGCTTGGCCGACTCGACCAGCCGCTCGGCCACCTGGCCGGCCGTCAGTTTCGGGTACTTCGCCCGGACCAGGGCCGCAGCACCGGACACGTAGGCGGTCGCGTCGGAGGTGCCGTCACCGATGCAGTACCGGCTGCCCGCGCAGGCGCCGGCGCTGACGATGCGGACACCGGGAGCGGAGATCAGCGTCTGAGGGCCGTAGTTCGACTGGGGCCAGATCCGCCCGTTGCGGTCGATCGCGCCTACCGCGAGCACTCCGGGCTCGTTGGCCGGGCTCTCCACCGAGCCGAGCCCGCTGTTGCCCGTCGGGCCGACGACGAGCGCATCGTGCTTCACGGCGTACCCGACCGCCTCGGTGAGCGCCGGGTCCGAGCCGGGCGCGCCCGGGCCGCCCAGCGAGATGTTCACCACCTTGGCACCCTGGTCGACCGCCCAGCGGATGCCCTTGGGAACGGCATCGGTGCCGCCCGCGCCGTCCTTGTAGACGGGGAGGATCTTCGCGTCGGGCGCGAGTCCGACCACGCCGTCCGGCCCGTGCCCGTGGCCGGCGATCAGGCTCGCCATCTTGGTGCCGTGAGCCTCGGTCGGCTTCGTGCTGAGGCCCTGACCGCTCGGGTCGTAGCCGGCGAGCACCGATCCCGCGAGGTCCGGGTGCGAGGCGTCCACGCCGGTGTCGATCACGGCGACGGTCACTCCGGCTCCCCGGCTGACCGACCACACCCTCTCCAGGCCGAAGTACGAGTTCGCCCACTGGTCGTTCCGGACCTGGTCCGCCGCGGACACCGGCGCGGCGGCGAACAGCGACGCCCCCGCCAGAATCGTGGCACCGCAGATCCGCAGCGCCCCACTCAACCTCATCGACATCCCCCCGGGCCGATTCCCCGCGCACCCCCCGGTGCCCGGGCCCATCGGATGGTAGCGGGTGCGGGGCGGCGGAAGGCCGGGGTCAGGCGATGGTGGCGTCCTCCGGGAGGATGGGGAGGCGGCCGACCGGGAGGCCGGTGGCGGCGCGGACGGCGGCGGCGACGGCGGCGGGGGCGACGACGGCGGGGGCCGCGCTGACGGCCTTCGCGCCGAAGGGGGCGACCACGTCGCGTTCCTCGAGGAGGGCGGCGATCCGGATCTCGGGGGTGTCGAGGGCGGTGGGGAGGCGGTAGCCGGTGAGGGAGGCGTTGACGGGGACGCCGTGCTCGGTGCGGAGGTTCTCGAGCAGGGCGAGCCCGACGCCCTGGGCGACGGCGCCCTCGATGCGGTTCTCGATCTGACGGGGGTTCAGCGCCCGGCCGACGTCCTGGGCGACGGTCATGTCGACGACCCGGACGGCGCCGAGTTCGATGTCGACGTCGACGACGGCCCGCATCGCGCAGAACGCGATGGAGACGAAGGCGTCGCCCTGCCCGGTCTCGGGGTCGAGGGGTTCGGTGGGGTGCGGCCGGCACTGGGCGGTCGCCCACAGTTCGCGGCCTTCGAGCGCCTGGCTGACCGGCATCCCGAGCACCCCGTCGTACGAGCTGATCTTCCCGTCGCTGATGGTGAGCAGTTCGACGGACATGCCGAAGTCCGCGGCGATCGGCTGCAGCATCTGGTGGCGGACCATCAGCGCGGCCCGTTCGACCGCGCCGCCGGAGACCCAGGTGTGCCGGCCGCGGGCGGCGGGGCCGGCCGCGGACTGGTCGGAGTCGACGGGCGCGATGTACACCTCGCTGACGCCGAGCACGGACTGGACGATCTGCCGGGCGAGGGTGGCGAAGCCCTGTCCGGAGTCGACGGCGGCGCAGATCACGGTGGCGTGGTCGCCGGAGACCCGGACGGTCGCGGTGGCGACCTCGTCCTCGCCCTCGGCGCCGAGCATGTGCACCATGCCGACGGCGTAGCCAATGCCGCGCCGGACCGCGCCGGGGTCGCCGGCGCCGCCCGGGCCGCCGGGCAGCAGCCAGTCGGCCTCCGGGTCGTCCAGCGGGAGGGCGGGCAGCGGGGAGTCGGCGAGCGCGTCGAGCAGGCCCTGGACCGGCGCGGGGCAGGTGACGGCCTGTCCGGTGGGCAGCGGGTCGCCGGTGGACATCGCGTTGCGGCGGCGGATCTCCAGCGGGTCGACGCCGAGCTGCTTGGCGAGCTGGTCGAGCTGCGACTCGTACGCGAAGCAGGTCTGCAGCGCGCCCTCGCCGCGCATCCGGCCGGCCGGCGGGTTGTTGGTGCGCACCGCCCAGGCGTCGACGAAGACGTTGGGGCAGGTGTAGGGGCCGACGGAGAACGCGACGGCGGAGGCCAGCGCCTCGGCGGAGACGTCGGCGTAGGCGCCGCCGTCCAGCAGGATCTGCGCCTCGACCTTGACCAGCCGGCCCTCGGCGTCGGCGTGGTGGCGGTAGCGCAGCAGCGCGGGGTGCCGGGTGGTGTGCGCCTGGAAGGACTCGGCGCGGGTGAGGGTCATCTTGACGGGGCGTCCGGTGCGCAGCGCGAGCAGCGCCAGGGTGACCTGGAAGGACAGGTCCTCGCGGTCGCTGGTGGCGCCGGGCACGCCGGTGACGACGAGCCGGACCCGGTCGGGTTCGAGGCCGAGGCAGGCGGCGGTGCGGTCGCGGTCGCCGTGCGGGTCGGTGGAGGACAGGTGCAGTTCGACGCCGCCGTCGGGGCGGGGCACGGCGAGGCCGGCCTCGGCGCCGATCGGGGCGGGGTCCTGCCGGCCGACCTGGTAGAGGCCCTCGACGACGACCTCGCCGACGGCGTCGGGGTCGCCGGTGCGCAGCGGCAGGTGGCGCAGCAGGTTGCCGTCGGGGTGCAGCGGCGGGGCGTGGAAGGCGGCCTCGGGGTCGGTGACGGGTTCGAGGACCTCGTACTCGACCAGGATCGCGGCGGCGGCGAGCCGGGCGGTGTCGGGGTGGTCGGCGGCGACGGCGGCGACGGGTTCGCCGTGGTGGCGGACCACGCCGGAGGCGAGCACCGGCCGGTCGGCGACGACGGGACCGGCGGGGGCGCCGTCCCGGCTGCCGTCGGGACCGGTGGGCAGGTCGTCGGCGGTGACGACGGCGTGCACGCCGGGGACGGCGAGCGCGGCGGAGGTGTCGACGGAGACGATCCGGGCGTGCGGGTGCGGGGAGCGCAGCACGGCGCCCCAGAGCAGTCCTTCGGCCCAAAGGTCGGCGGCGTACGGGTAGATGCCGAGGGCCTTGGGGAGCGCGTCGGTGCGCAGCGGGGAGCTGCCGAGTCCGGTGGAGCCGGTCTCGTCGTCCGCGGGGGCGGCCGCCGGCAGCTCGGTGGCGGAGGTCATGCGTTCTCGTCCTCGGGGAGCCTGATGCCGTGGGCGGGGGTGGCGTCGTAGCCGGTGTACTGGTGTCCGTGGCCGTCGGTGGCATAGACGGTGCCGTCGTAGGCCCCGGCGTCCTGGTGCGGGATGCCGTGCGGCGGGGTGTCGTGCGGCGGGGCGCCGTCGTAGACGCCCTGCTCCTGGGGGTCCTGGTGCGGGACGCCGTACACCGGGACGCCGTACGCCGGGGTGCCGTACGCCGGGGTGCCGTGCGCAGGCGTGCCGTGCGGCGGTGCTCCGTGCGCCGGGACGCCGTGCGCGGGGGTGCCGGCGTAGCCGCCCGGGTCCTGGTGCTGGGTGCCGTGCGGCGGGGTGGGCAGGTAGGGGGTGCCGTGCGCCGGGGTGCCGTAGCCGGCGGCGTCGGCCGCGGTGCCGTGGGCGGGGGTGGGCTCCCAGCCGGCGGGGGCGGGGGCCGGGGCGGCCGGGTGGGCGTAGCCGGCGGCGGGCTCGGGCTGCGCCTGCGGGGGGATCAACTGGTCGGCTTCGTGCCAGAGTTCGGAGTCGGCGTAGAGCGGCAGCTCGCCGGCCAGCACGAGGTCGGCGAAGGACTGCTCGGTGGCCTGCGGCGCCGCGGCCGGTTCGGCGGCGGGCGAGGCGGCGGCGGGCGCGCCGGTGGCGGGCGCCGCGGCGGCGGCCTGTTCGGCGGCGTCGAGTTCCGCTTCGAGGGCGGCCTCGCGGGCGTCGGCGACGGCCTGGACGGCGGCCAGCGCGCCGCGGTAGCCGGTGCAGCGGCAGAGGTTGCCGCACAGCGCCTGGCGGGCCTCGATGTCGCTGGGGCGGTGGTTGCGCTGCAGCAGGTCGTGGACGGCCATCGCCATGCCGGGGGTGCAGTAGCCGCACTGGACGGCGCCGGAGTCGGCGAGCGCCTGCTGGACGTCGCTGGCGCCGCCCGAGCCGGACAGGCCCTCGACGGTGTTGATCTCGCTGTCGGCGGCGAGCGCGGCGGGCACCAGGCAGCCGTTCACCAGCTGCCCGTCGACCTGCACCGAGCAGGCCCCGCACTCGCCCTGCTCGCAGCCGTCCTTGGCGCCGGCCAGGCCGAGGCGCTCGCGCAGCACGTACAGCAGGCTCTCGCCGATCCAGGCGTCGCTGACGGGCCGTTCGACGCCGTTGACGCGCAGCGTGTACGAGGCGGTGGGCCGCACGTCGCCCGGGAACGCCCCGGGGTGGTTCAGCAGTTCGTCGGTCACTTCAGCGCCCTTCCCAACGCCCGGCGGGCCAGCACGGCTACGGTACGCCGCAGGCGGGCGGCGGTCTGGGCCGCCCCCTCGCCCGGCACGGTGCCTTCGGGGACGCAGGCGCCGGCCACGTATTCGCCGAACGCGGCGAGTGCGGCGGGGTCGATGAGGACGGCGCCGTCCTGGCCGCGGGCGTCCCAGTCGATGCAGCCGGCCACCCAGCTCTCGGCCTCCAGCGGCCGCAGCGGGACGGGGGCGACGGCGCCGACGGCGCAGCGCACGCCGCGGCGGGCGGGGTCGAGGACGAGGGCGACGGAGGCGGCGGCGCGGGACGGGCCGCTGCGGCCGGTGGACTTGAGGAACACCTGCGGGGCGTGCAGCAGCGGGACCCGTACCCAGGTGAGGAGTTCGCCGGGGCGCAGCGGGTCGAGTCCGGTGAGCAGGTGGCTGATCGGGACGTCGCGGACGGTGCCGGGCCGGGCGAGGGTGGCGGTGGCTTCGAGGGCGGCGAGCACCGGGAGGGTGTCGCCGGCGGGGGCGCCGGTGGCGATGTTGCCGCCGAGGGTGCCGACGTTGCGCACCTGCGGGGGGCCGGCGGTGCGGGCGGCGTCGGCGAGGGCGGGGATGAGGGCGGCGAAGTCGGGGCGGTCCATCCGGGCGTGGGTGAGTCCGGCGCCGAGGACGGCGGTGCCGCCGTCCTCGTAGCGCCAGCCGCGCAGTTCGGTGATCCGGCCGAGTCCGATCAGGGCGGCGGGCCGCAGCCGCCCGCCGTTGACGGCCTCCATCAGGTCGGTGGCGCCCGCCACCGGCACCGCCCCGGGGGTGGCGGCCAGCGCTTCGACCGCCTCGTCGACCGAGGCCGGCATCATGATCGTCCGGTTCACCAGGTTCCCACCGTGCTCCATTTGCAGTGCGGCCTGCCGCCCGTAGGGTACGGGCGATCGGTGCGGGTTGGGCAACTCTGGCACACAAAGACCGCTGATCATTTCCGGGGCCGCGGACAGGTCCGACCAACTCGGGACAACTCCGGACGCGAACGCGACCGGGTCGGTGTCCGGGTGATCGGTTGTTCACCTGGTCTTGACGAGGCGGCCGCGTCCGGAGTTCCGGTGCGCCTAGCCGACGGCGGGCCCGGCGCCGGGGCGGCCTTCGATCGGCCGGCCGACGATGCCGGGCTTGCGCTGCCAGGGGCGCGGGCCCTCGGGGCGGCGGTACTCGATGCCGAGCGCGTCCAGCCGCGGGTAGTGGCCGGCCATCCGGGCCTCGAAGCCGGCCCAGTCGCGGGCGGCGGGGTCGCGCGGCAGGTCGGACCAGGCGACCTCGGCGAACGCGGCGAGGCGCGGGAACACCTTGTAGTCGACGTCCCGGCCGTCCCACATGAACTCGGTCCAGATGTTGGCCTGGGCGCCGATGACGTGCCGGGCGGCGGCCTCGTCGAGCTGCGGCGGGACGGGCTCGAAGCGGTAGACGTCCTCCAGGGAGCGCACCCAGCCGACCGGGATCGGCTCGTCGTCGCCGGGGGCCTGCCGGTGGTCGAGGTAGACGTGCTGCTCGGGGCACATCACCACGTCGTGGCCGGCCCGTGCGGCGGCGATGCCGCCCTCGTAGCCGCGCCAGGAGGAGACCGCGGCGCCGGGGGCGAGGCCGCCCTCCAGGATCTCGTCCCAGCCGATCAGGCGGCGGCCGCGCTCGGCCAGCCAGCTGTCGAAGTGCCGGATGACGTGGCTCTGCAGTTCGAACTCGTCCTTCAGTCCGAGTTCGGCGATCCGGGCCTGCGCGGCGGGGCTGGCCTTCCACTGGTCCTTGGGGCACTCGTCGCCGCCGAGGTGGACGAAGGTGGAGGGGAAGATCTCCAGCACCTCCTCCAGCACGTGCTCGTAGAACCGCAGGGTGTCCTCGGAGGGGTTCAGGATGTTCTCGCTGACGCCCCAGTCGGTCCAGGTGCCGAGCGCGGAGGTGTCGACCACGTCGGTGTTGCCGAGCTCGGGATAGGCGGCGATGGCGGCCTGGTTGTGGCCGGGCAGGTCGACCTCGGGGACGACGGTGACGTGCCGGGCGGCGGCGTAGGCGACGATCTCGCGCAGGTCGTCCTGGGTGTAGTAGCCGCCGTGCGGCTGGTCGTCGCGCCGTCCGCCGGCCCGGTAGCCGACCATCGAGCGCTCACGCCAGGCGCCGGTCCCGGTGAGCTCGGGGTAGCGCTTGATCTCGATCCGCCAGCCCTGGTCGTCGGTCAGGTGGAGGTGGAGGACGTTCAGCTTGTGCGCGGCCAGCTGGTCGATGAACCGCAGCACGCCGGCCTTGGGCATGAAGTGCCGGGAGACGTCGAGCAGTGCGCCGCGCCAGCCGAACCGGGGCGCGTCGTGGATCTCCACCGCGGGCACCGTCCAGCTCGCGCCGGGCAGCGGGGCGGTGCGGTACGCGGCGGGGCCGAGCAGCTGGCGCAGGGTCTGCGCGGCGTGCGAGAGGCCGGCGGCGCTGCCGCCGGTGAGCCGGACGGCGTCGGTGCCGGCGCTCAGCCGGTACTCCTCGGCGGCGAGGGCCCCGTCCAGGGCGAGCACCAGGCCGGCGGCCTGCCCGGCGGGCGCGGGGTCGAGGTCGAAGCCGGTGGCGGCGGACAGGTCGGCGCGCAGCCGGCGGGCGACGCCCTCGGTGCCGGGGGCGGCGGCGATCCGGGTGTCGGCGTTCAGCCGGAAGGGGGCGGCGGTGTCGGGGGCCTGGACGTGCAACGGGGCAGGGATGAGGTCCATGCGCCTCATCCTGCCCCGATCGACCCCGATTGGCATAGACCACTCGGGGGGCGTTCCCGCAGGTGCGGGTCAGTCCTTCTTGTCGTCCCCGCCCGGGTTGTTCAGCCCGTCGAAGATCTCCTTGCACATCGGGCAGACCGGGTACTTCTTCGGGTCGCGGCCGGGCACCCAGACCTTGCCGCAGAGCGCCACCACGGGGGACCCGGAGAGCGCGCTCTCCATGATCTTGTCCTTCTGGACGTAGTGGGCGAAGCGCTCGTGGTCGCCGTCCCCGTGCGAAGTCTGCGGGACGGGCTCGACCAGGGTGCCGGTGCCGAGGCCGCGCTCGGGCTCAAGAGTGCTCATGGGTGCCAAGTCTATGGGGGCCGCCCGGAAGGCGGCCACCATGCGGGAGGAGGCCGCCGGTCAGTTCAGGGTGGGGTCGTCCGGGTAGGTGGCGAGCATCGCCAGCGGGCCGCGCTGCCGGCGCAGCACCGATCGCCACATCCGGTCCGGCTCGATGCAGGAGACGTCACCGGCCTCGCACTCCACCGGGTACCAGGCGCCCTCGGCGATCTCCCGCTCCAGCTGGCCGGGCGACCAGCCGGAGTAGCCGGCGAACACCCGCATCGCGCCGAGCACCCCGGCCAGCACCTGCGGCGGGGCCTCCAGGTCGACCAGGCCGATCGCGCCGTGCACCCGCCGCCAGCCCAGCGGCGCCGGGTGGGTCTCCTCGCCGGGCACCACGGCGATCGCCAGCGCCGAGTCGAGCGCCACCGGGCCGCCCTGGAACACCACCGCGGGGTCGCCGGTGAGCGACGCCCAGCCGTCCAGCACCGCGGCCACGTCCACCGGGGTGGGCCGGTTGAGGACCACGCCGAGCGCCCCCTGGGCGTCGTGGTCGAGCAGCAGGACGACCGACCGGGCGAAGTTCGGGTCCGTCAGCACGGGCGTCGCCACGAGCAGTCGGCCGGTGAGCGAGGGGGCCGCTTCCATGCCTGCCATGATGCCCCCCGACGGGCCGCCGCGGACAGCCGGCGGGCCGGGGACACGTCCACCCGTCCGGCCCAATGGCGGTGCCGCGGAGCACCCCTTACAGCATGATCACCAATAGGGCACACGGGAACCAATCGCCCACCCTCTACCATCTATGAGGTGGCGAAGGGCCGTTCCCTCAGCTCCGCAGCCGAAAACCTCCCCTGCGCACCCGGATTGCGAGAACGATGACCGACGACGTCCTGCTGGTCCACGGCGGAAACCCGCTCGAAGGCGAGATCCAGATCCGCGGCGCCAAGAACCTGGTCCCCAAGGCCATGGTCGCCGCACTGCTCGGCCAGGGCCCCAGCAGACTGCGCAGCGTGCCGGACATCCGGGACGTCAAGGTCGTCCGCGGCCTGCTGCAGCTGCACGGGGTCACCGTGCGCACCGGCGACGAGGAGGGCGAGCTGATCCTCGACCCGTCGCACGTCGAGAGCGCCAACGTGGCGGACATCGACGCGCACGCCGGCTCCTCGCGCATCCCGATCCTGTTCTGCGGCCCGCTGCTGCACCGGCTCGGCCACGCGTTCATCCCGGGCCTCGGCGGCTGCGACATCGGCGGCCGGCCGGTCGACTTCCACTTCGAGGTGCTGCGCCAGTTCGGCGCCACCATCGAGAAGCACCCGCAGGGCACCTACCTGGTCGCCACCCAGCGGCTGCGCGGCACCAAGATCGAGCTGCCGTACCCGTCGGTCGGCGCGACCGAGCAGGTGCTGCTGACCGCGGTGCTGGCGGAGGGCGTCACCGAGCTGCGCAACGCCGCGATCGAGCCGGAGATCGTCGACCTGATCTGCGTGCTGCAGAAGATGGGCGCGATCATCTCGCTGGGCACCGACCGCACCATCCTGATCACCGGCGTGGACGAGCTGGACGGCTACACCCACCGGGCGCTGCCGGACCGCCTGGAGGCCGCTTCGTGGGCCTGCGCGGCGCTGGCCACCAAGGGCGACATCTACGTCCGGGGCGCCGAGCAGATCCCGATGATGACCTTCCTGAACACCTTCCGGAAGGTCGGCGGCGCCTACGAGATCGACGACCAGGGCATCCGCTTCTGGCACCCGGGCGGCGAGCTCAAGGCGATCGCCCTGGAGACCGACGTCCACCCGGGCTTCCAGACCGACTGGCAGCAGCCGCTGGTGGTGGCGCTGACCCAGGCCACCGGCCTGTCGATCGTGCACGAGACGGTGTACGAGTCGCGGCTGGGCTTCACCGGGGCGCTGAACCAGATGGGCGCGCACATCCAGCTGTACCGGGAGTGCCTGGGCGGCACCCCGTGCCGGTTCGGGGCGCGGAACTTCAAGCACTCCGCGGTGGTCTCCGGCCCGTCCAAGCTGATCGGCGCCGAGCTGGTCATCCCGGACCTGCGCGGCGGCTTCTCGTACCTGATCGCGGCGCTGGCCGCCGAGGGCACCTCGACGGTGCACGGCATCGACCTGATCAACCGCGGCTACGAGAACTTCATGGACAAGCTCCGCGACCTGGGCGCGCACATCGAGCTGCCGTCCGAGGCCGAGCCGGTCGAGGTCGGCCTGACCGCCTGACGGCCTGCGGAAAAGCCGGTGGCCGGGCGCCCCCCGGGGGGGGCGGGCACCCGGGGGTTGACGGGGGGGGGGGGTTCCCGTTGCGGCTTGAATGAACGGTGGTGCCGGGGGCGCC